>NZ_SRLV01000087.1:0-37359 GCF_006518205.1 Myxococcus sp. CA005
GGGGCGGGCTGGGGGCGTCCTCGAAGTGGGATAGCAGGTGTTCCCGGTGGGCGAGCGGATTCACGGCCGGGTCCTTCCGGCCAATCCCCACACCATCGATGAACAGGAGCGCGACGCGCACGGCTGGGGACTGTATCCTCGAATCCGACACGCATGGCCCTCCACGGCGACCTCTTCAGTTATCCGCTTCCCGAGTTCCTTCAATGGCTGGACAGCTCCCGCAAGACGGGGACGCTCCAGCTCTCCTGGGAGGCCGGCGAGCGTAAGCTCTTCCTTCTCTCCGGCCAGGTGGGTGCCACCGCGGCCGAAGGGCTGCGCGGACGCGTGGCGCGGCTGCTCACGCTGTCCAAGCTGGCGTCGGGGACGAAGGTGCTGGCTGGCTTCGACGAGCTGGCGCGCACGCCGGACGTGGACGCCGCGTTCGACATCCACGGCATCCAGGCGCGGTGGATTCGGGACCTGGGCCGTGAGGAGCTGTTCGCCGCGATGACGGACCTGACCATCGCCGGCCGCGGCACCTTCCACTGGACGGAGGACGCAGACCGCTCCGGTGAGGACTGGGTGCCGTCCGATATGGGCATCCGCGAGCTGCTCTTCGAGTCGCTCCGGTGGGTGGATGAGCAGCCCGACGTGGACAAGGCGCTGCCCATCGACGCGCTCAGCGTGCGCGCGCTGGCGCCGCCGAGCCCGAGCCAGCCCCTGATGCACCGGATCATCCTGGGGCTGTGCACGTCGCCGCAGAACCTGGGACGGCTGCGCCTGTCCATGGGCGTGTCCCGCTCCTCGGTGACCCGGCGCGTGCACGAGCTGCTGCGGTCGAAGCTCGTGGAGGTGGACGGGGCGCCGCAGGTGGAGGCGGACCCGGTGGCGGAGATGTTGGAGAAGGGCGCGGTGCTGATGCGCGAGGGCCAGTACGACGCCGCGGGCATCGTCTGTGCGTCCTTGCTCGCCAGCGACCCGGCGGACCGGCGCGTGCGCGAATTCGCCCGGCTGGTGCAGCGCGAGCACGTGGCGGCGCTCTACTCGGACATGCCGCCCCTGATGGTGCCCCTCATGATTCACGACCCGCAGGGGCAGGCGCTGCTCAAGCCCGAGGAGCGGCAGATTGCCGGGCTGGTGAATGGCACCTGGGACGTGTCCACGCTGGTGCTGGCCAGTCCAGCGCGAGAGCTGGAGACGTTGAAGACGCTGGCGAAGCTGCAGCGCATGGGGCTGCTGCAGCTCGTCTTCCCGCGCTGAGCGGGGCGGAGGCTACTCCCCGTTGGGCAGGCCCACCGCGTTGAGGCGGATGAAGACCTGCATCATCACGTACAGGGAGAAGGCGGCGTCATCCACGCGCAGGTGCTGCTGCGTGCCCAGCCCCTGGAGCCGGAGCAGGTCGGCGCCGTCCACGCGGAGCAGGAAGGCCTGCTGCCCCAGGGAACCCTCGCCCGCGAATGCCAGCGCGCGCCGGATGGCGTCGGTGCAGGCGGTGACGCAGGTGGCGTAGTCCCCCGTCATGAACGCGGCCTCGGCGGCGCGGGCATGGTCGAACATGTCGCCCGGCGCCAGGGCGCTGGCGGCGCCCAGCAGCTTCGGTCCGGGCTGGGGCGCGGGGATGGGCGTCGGCTCCACGCGCGGAGGCGGCATGACGGCCACCGGGGCCACGCGAGGCACCGGGCCGCCAGCCTGCACCGGCTGAGACGCGACGGCGCCGGGCTGCTGCCGGTGTTGCAGGTGCTGGGTGAGCTGGGCCTCCAGGCCCGCGGGCTGTGCGCTCGCGGTGGGGCGGGGCGGCGGGACGATGCGCTTGGCGCGCAGGTCCTTGATGACCAGCCGGGTGATGGCCTTGAGCGTGTCGAGCACCCCGCGGCCATTGGCGGCGGACGTCTCCAGCTCCGGGACGCCTCGGGGGTTGAGCTCCTTGCGGAGCACCTCCACCGGCAGCACGCCGTCCAGGTCCCGCTTGTTCCACTGCATCACCAGTGGGAAGCGGTCCAGGCGGATGCCGTGCTCGAAGAGGTTCTCCTCCAAGTTGGCCAGTGATTCGCGGTTGGCGTCCATGGCCTCCGGCTGCGAGTCCGCCACGAAGACCACGCCGTCGGCGCCCTGGAGCACCAGCTTGCGGGTGGCGTTGTAGAAGACCTGGCCCGGCACGGTGTAGAGCGCCAGTCGCACGGAGCAGTCGCCCACGCGCTCCACCTTCACGGGAAGGAAGTCGAAGAAGAGCGTCCGGTCCCCCTCCGTGGCGATGGACATCATCTCGCCGCGGTGTGCGGGGCGGACAGTCTCGTAGATCTTCCTCAGCGAGGTCGTCTTCCCGGAAAGGCCCGGTCCGTAGAAAACGATTTTCGCGGCCACTTCACGGGCCATCAGATTGACGCTGCTCACGGTGTCAGCTTACCTAGAACGACTGGACACCTCGCGCCAGTTGACGGCGAGACATTCACCCCAGGTCCGCGAGGTTCAGCGCTGGAGGTGAGGCCGCGGGCTCGAGGCAGGCTCGCCAGGATGCGCGCCCGCAAGGCATCCGCGACGGCTCACACCGCTTCCCTGAAAAGGAATACGGCACGAACCGCACGAATGGCGGCCAATACGTCATGCCACCGGCGAACCACCGCACTGCTCGAAAGCCAAGCAGGGCTGCGACGTCCGCACGGAATGAAACCGCTCGTGGGGGGCAGTCGCGGTGGTGAGACGCGCGTCATGCCCTCCCTCGAGCGAGAGGACCTCAAGCGGCCTTCGTCACCTTGCCCGCCTTGATGCAGCGGGTGCACGCGAGAACGCGCTGGGTGCTGCCCTGAACGCTGGCCCGGATCTTCTGGAGATTCGGCAGGGTCCGCTTCTTGGTCTTGTTGTTCGCGTGGCTGACGTTGTTACCCACCAGCGGACGCTTGCCACACAAGTCACACTTCCACGCCATGACCTCTAACTCCTTGAAAACTGGGGCGTTGGACGCCTGCCGATTAAAAGAGCGGCGGAACCTGCCAGATAACGGCCTGGAAATCCAGCCTTAGATCCAGGATCAGCCCTTGAGCGGATCCTTCTTCTTCAACATATCCTGCACCAGCCGTGCGGCCCGGATGCCCGCGAGCAGCTCGCCTTCCAACCCCAACCCGGGGAGGACTTCGCGGTTGGCGAGCAGGATGTTCTTGGCCGGCGTGCGCTGAGTCAAACCCGTGACGCCCAGGACCGCTTCCGACTCGAAGCTGAACAAGGGGTGCGGCATCAGCCGGCTGCCACGGACTCCGCCGGCGTCCAGGTAGGGGGCCGAGCGCAGCACGCGGTGCTGGGCGGTGAAGGGCATCAGCGCGTCCAAGTGCTCGTCGATGCGCGTCGCCAGGCCCTGGAGGTGCTCCTCGCCCAGATCCCTCGCCGAAGCCGGGACGAAGGCGCCCGCGCACACCACGCGCAGCCCTTCCGTCGCCTTGGCCTCCTTGCCGCCGTGCGCCGGGGCCGCGCGCGCGGGGTGGACCTGGATCAGCACGGGGCCCAGCTCCGCGTCGCCCGTGTCCAGCAGGGCCAGCTCACCCAGGCCGCGGGGCAGCGCCGACTCCGGCACCACCCAGTTCACGGTGAAGAGCAGGGCCTTGGTGTTGGACTGGTCCAGGTGTTCCAGCAAGCCGCGGTGGTGCTTCTTGTCCGTCACCAGCCGCCGCAGCGCGCCCGCGTCCGTGGCCGCCACTAGGCAGGACGCGCGGTACATGGTGTCCGAGCGCATCAGCTTCATGCCCGCGAACTTGCTGCCGTCGAAGGCCAGCTCCTCCACGATGAAGCCCGTCGGGTTGTCGCGCCCGAGCACGTCTCCGCCCAGCTCCGCCACGCGGCGGGCGAGCAGCTCGCGCAGGCCCTCATGGCCCCCGGGGAAGTAGGAAGGCGCCGACAGCACCTGGGACATGGCCCGAGTCAGCGCCAGGGGCGCCTCTGGACGGTCCAGGTGGGTGACGAAGGGCCGCAGCCCCCGCACCAGGGACACCGAAGCGCTGTCTCCCGTGAGCCGGGGCGGCGTTGCCAGGCCGGGATGGGCTCGGATGAGCTTCTTCAGGCCCCAGCCCTCGAAGAAGCCGTCCGGTGGCAGGGCGGGGCCCGCCTTGAAGAAGGCATCACTGGCTTCGTGCTGCGCGGCGGCGCCGGCCAGGGCGCCCAATAGGGATTCGCCTTCCTCGCCCAGCTCCCGCGTGACCTCGGCCTTGCGGCGGGCGGCATCGCCATGGAGGTCCAGGCGGCTGCGAGGCATGAGGAGCTGCAGCTCCGGCGCGTGGGGCCGCAGCGCGCGCTGGACGTTGGCGTTGAGGCCCAGCTCCGTGAGGGCCTCCTCCACCGCGGGCATGGCCTTGAGCGGCGGAGCGACGAAGGGGGCATAGGGGAGCACGTAGCCACCGTGCTCGTAACCGGGCCCCATGCCGTCGTGCTCCACCAGCAGGACGCGGTGGTTGCGCTTCGCCAGGAGGGCCGCCGCGAGCGCACCGCCCAGCTGACTGCCGAGCACGATGACGTCGTAGACATGCCGGGACGGCCCGGCGGGAAGCTTGAGCTTGGCAGAGGACGTCGCCATGAGGCGGGCAACACTACACAACGTGCTCGCCGCTGGCGCCCTTTTCACCACGGCGCGCCCGCGGAGGGCGGATCAGCGGGCCTGGGCGCTGAAGAGGCGCTGCTCCAGCGCAGGGGGCAACTGGGTGAAGTCCTGGACCACCCAGTGCGCGCCGGCCTTGCGGAGGTCGGCCTCTGGCGCGGCGGTGGTCAATCCCACCACCGTCATGCCGGCTTCTCGGGCGGATATGATGCCCAGGACGGCGTCCTCGAAGGCGAGGCACTCGGTGGGGGCCACGCCCAGCGCCTTGGCGGCGGCCAGGAAGATGTCCGGGGCGGGCTTGCCGCGCGTCACCTGTTCGGCACCGACGATGCTCGCGAAGAGGGGACGGATGCCGAGCCCGTCCAGCACCAGCTCGCGGTTGCCCTGGGGCGCCGCGGTGGCGATGGCCGCCGGGACGTGGGCCTCCTTCAATCGCTGGATGAAGGCCTCCGCGCCCCGGTGCAGCTTCAGGTGCGGCCGGTACAGGGTCCGGTAGTGGTTCTCCTTCTCCTCGGCGATGCGCTCCACTTCATCAGGGGCCACCGGGCGGCCGAGCAGCTCGGGGATGATCTCCTCGTTCTTCCTGCCGGCGAAGCGGCTCTGGAAGTCGTTCGCGGTCAGCGGCAAGCCCAGCTTCTGGGCGAACGAGACCCAGGCCTCGTTGTGGAACTGCATGTTGTCGACGAGGGTGCCGTCCATGTCGAAGACGACGGCACGCAGGGGCGCCAGTGCGGAGGTCATGCGTTCCCCATAGCGCGTCTGCTCCCGCGGCGGGCCAATGAATCCACCCAAGGGGCTGCTCGCCTGATATCCCCGGCCGCCATGACGGACGACCTTCTGCTCGAGACGCGTGGCGCGGTAGGCGTGGTGACCCTGAACCGGCCCAAGGCCCTGAACGCGCTGAACCTGGGCATGTGCCGAAAGCTGCACCCGGCGCTCGACGCCTGGGCGGCGGACCCGTCCATTCAGGCCGTGGTCATCCGGGGGGCTGGCGGCCGAGCCTTCTGCGCGGGCGGAGACGTACGCGCGGTGGCGCTGTCGGTGGGGGACGCGTCCGCTGAAGCGAAGGAGCGGGTGTCGCGGGAGTTCTTCCGCGCCGAGTACGGGCTGAACCACCGCATCCACTACTTCGGCAAGCCGTTCATCGCGCTGGTGGACGGGGTCTGCATGGGCGGCGGGCTGGGCCTGTCGATTCACGGCACCCACCGGGTCGTCACCGAGAAGCTGGTGCTGGCCATGCCGGAGACGGCCATCGGGCTCTTCCCGGATGTGGGCGGCGGCTGGTTCCTGCCGCGCTTCCCGGGTGAGTCGGGCACGTACCTGGGCCTCACGGGGGCCCGGTGCGGCGCGGCGGACGCGATGTGGCTGGGCTACGCCACGCACCACGTGGAGTCCGCGCGGCTGGAGGCGGTACTGGACGCGTTGGTGGGGGCGCCCTGGGGCACCGGCGCGGCGAGCACGGTGGTGGACACGGTGCTGGCCGGCTTCCACGCGGACGCGGGCACGTCGCCACTGGGGGTGCAGCGCGCCGCCATCGACCGGTGCTTCGCGGCCGAGCGCGTGGACGACATCCAGCAGGCGCTGGAGCTGGAGGGCACGCCGTGGGCCCAGGAGACGTGGGCCACGTTGCTTCACATGTGCCCGGCCAGCTTGAAGGTGACGCTGCGCCAGCTCCGGATGGGGCGCACCCGCGACTACGACGAGATGGCCAACGTGGAGTACCGGCTCAGCCAGTCGATGACGGCACGGCCGGACTTCCGTGAGGGCATCCGCGCGGTGCTCGTGGACAAGGACAACAAGCCGCACTGGCGGCCCTCCACGCTGGCGGAAGTCACCGAAGGCATGGTGGAGGCGCTCTTCGCGCCGCTGCTTCACGACACGTGGAAGGTTCCGGCGCGCGGGTAGGGGCTGTTGCTAGAGGTCCTCGTCGCTGAGGACGGTGATGTCCTTCGCGCGAAGTAGCGCCGTGGTGATGCCTTCGCCCGCGCGGAGCTGGCCGGACTCGTAGACTCGCTGGCTGCCGCACGAGGGGCTCTTCTCCTTCAGCAGCGCCACCGTCGCGCCGAAGCGTTGTGCCGCTTCAAGCGCGAGCCGGGCGCCCTGTTGGAAGGCCTCCGTCCGGTCGATGCCCGCGGCGCGCTCCACTGCAACTGCGCGCCCAGCCCAGACGTCTACCCCGGTGCCTCCTCGCAGGTCGACGGGAGGGCGCGGCACGGGCAGGCCCGAGGCCACCTCCGGGCACACGGGGATGACGTCCTTGTCCGCCAGCGCCGCGAGGACGCGCTCGGAGCGCTGGGAGCGGCCATCGTACCGACACGCCTCGCCCAGCAGGCAGGCACTGACCAGCACCACGCGAGCTTCCTGGAGCGCGGCGATTCGTTCGGCCTGCGAGGGCAGGGCGGTTGAACCTTGCTCGTCTCGAGGGGACGCAGGGTCGCCCAGGGGGCAGGTGGACTGCCGCTCGTCGGCGATTACCCCGTCCTTGGTCAGCCCCAAAGCGGCCTCCGGTGGCTGAACGTCACCGTCATCCCCTGATGTGGCGCTGGGGAACTCCGGCTCCTGGTCGAACGTCTTCGGTCCGCTCACGCCGGGTCGACCGTCGCGCCGGGATTCCGAAGCGCCAGTTCGCCCACCGTGGCCCGCGCCTCCACGCGCGTGCGGGCCGCGTCCAGCGTCACCTTGCCCGTCACGGCGAGCCGCACGGCCAGCGGGTAGAGCCGGTGCTCCTCCGCGAGGATTCGCGAACTCAGGGCCTTCTCGTCGTCATCCGGCAGCACCGGCACGGCCACCTGCGCGATGATGGGCCCCGTGTCGGTGCCCGCGTCCACGAAGTGCACCGTGCACCCGGCCACTTTCACGCCTCGCTCCAGCGCCTGTCGCTGCGCATGCAGGCCCGGGAAGGCGGGCAGCAGCGACGGGTGGATGTTCAGCACCCGCCCCGCGTAGTGGCCCAGGAAGTCCGCGCTCAACAAGCGCATGAACCCCGCAAGGCACACCCACTCCACGTTCGCCGCGCGCAGCGTGTCCAGCAGGGCCTTCTCGAAGCCCTCCTTCGTCGCGTGGGCCTTGTGGTCCACCACCTTGGCCGTCACGCCCGCCTTGCGCGCCCGCTCCAGCGCGAACGCGGTGGAGACGTTGGACACCACGCAGGCCACCTCGGCGGGAAAGTCCTCCCGCGCACAGGCGTCCAGCAGCGCCTGGAGGTTGCTCCCGCTGCCGGACACGAGCACGCCCAGGCGGACTCGCTGGCCGCTCATGGGTCGATGACCGCCGTGGCCTCGCCCTGGCCCGCTTCCACGCGGCCGACCTCGAAGGCCTGCACGCCCCGGCCGCTCAGCACGCTCAGCGCCTGGGCGACGTCTTCCTTCGCCACGACGAGGATGAGCCCCAGGCCCATGTTGAACGTGTTGAACATCTCGTCGCGGGCCACGCTCCCCAGCTTCGCGATGAGGTCGAAGATGGGCGGCTTGGGCCAAGTCTGCTCACTCAGCACCGCGCGCGTGCCGTCCGGCAGGCAGCGGGGCAGGTTGCCTGGAATGCCGCTGCCGGTGATGTGCGCCAGGCCCTTCACCTTCACCGCCTGGAGCAGCGCCAGCACGTCCTTCACGTAGATGCGCGTGGGCTCCAGTAGCGCGTCCACGAGCGGCCGGTCCAGGCCCTCGGGCGTCGCGTCCAGGGCCAGCTTTCCGTCGTCCAGCAGCACCTTGCGCGCCAGCGAATAGCCGTTGCTGTGCAGGCCAGAGGAGGGGAGCCCGATGAGCGCGTCACCCGGCTTCACGCTCTTGCCGTCGATGATGGCCGCGCGCTCCACCACGCCCACGCAGAAGCCCGCGAGGTCGTATTCGCCGCGCGCGTAGAAGCCTGGCATCTCCGCCGTCTCGCCGCCCAGCAGGGCGCACCCGGCCTGCTCGCAGCCCAGGGCGATGCCCTTCACCACCTCGGCGGCGTCGTCGACCTCCAGGCGCCCGGTGGCGAAGTAGTCGAGGAAGAAGAGGGGCTCGGCGCCGCAGGTGAGGATGTCGTTCACCGACATGGCCACCAGGTCGATGCCCACCGTCCCATGGCGTCCAGCGGCGAAGGCCACCTTCAGCTTGGTGCCCACGCCGTCCGTGCCGGCCACCAGCACTGGCTGCTGGTACTTGCCTGGTGGCAGGGCGAACAGGCCGCCGAATCCACCCACTCCGCCCATGACTTCAGGGCGCATGGTGCGCGCGGCATGGGGCTTGATGCGCTCGACGAACGCGTCGCCGGCCTCGATGTCTACTCCGGACTGCTTGTAGGTCGTTCCCACGGGCGGCCTTCTACCCGGCCCCCGCGCCGGTGTCTCGCGTGGCGTGGCGGCTGTCCCACCGGTGCGCACAGAAAAGGGAATTTGACCGGGCGAGTGTGGGCTGATTGACTCCTTTGCAGGATGGGCGCCGAGGAAACCCTCTTTCAACGTTTCGGCAAGGAGTTCCCCCAGGGCACCGAGCTCTTCCGCGAGGGAGAAGCCGGCAAGGAGATGTTCGTCATCCAAGCAGGACGGGTGGCCATCTCCAAGCGGGTCCGTGACGTCGAGAAGGTTCTCGCCGTCCTGGGCCCCGGTGAGTTCTTCGGGGAGATGGCCATCATTTCCAACAAGCCGCGCAATGCCTCGGCCACGGTCAACGAGGACGCGAGGCTGCTGGTCATCGACCCCAAGACGTTCGAGGGGATGATCCGCGGCAATGCGGAGATCGCCGTCCGGATGATCAAGAAGCTGGCCGAACGCCTCTCCGAGGCGGACGCCCAGATCGAGAACCTGCTGCACAACGACCCGGCCAGCCGGGTGGTGCACCAGATCATCCAGGCCTGCCAGAGCCGGGGCCGTCCCCTGGACGAGGGCGTGGAGATCGACTTCGCGATGCGGGAACTGCCGCGCCAGATTGGTGTGGGCGAGCCCGCGGTCCGCGCCGTGGTGGACCGGCTGGAGCGTTCCGGTCTGGTCGAGCGGAACGGGGACCGGATGACCGTGCCGGACACGGCCAGGCTGCACGACTTCCTCCAATACCTGGAGATGAAGTGGAAGTTCGGAGACCTCTAGCGTGAAGCTGCGAGTCCTCGGCTGCCACGGCGGCGAGCTACCCAACTGCAAGAGCACCTGCTTCCTCGTCGATGACGTGCTGGCGCTCGATGCGGGGGCGCTCACGGGGACGTTGTCGCTGGATGAGCTGTGCCGCGTGGACCACGTCCTGGTGGGGCACAGCCACTTCGACCATGTGAAGGACCTGCCGCTGATGGCGGACCTGGTCATCGGCCGGCGCGACACCCCGGTCACCATCTACGCCTCGCGCGAGTGCGCCCGGGCCCTGCGCGACAACATGTTCAACAACGCGCTCTGGCCGGACTTCACCCGCATTCCGACGAAGCGCAAGCCCGTGCTGCAGATCAAGACGTTCCGGGCTGGCAGCAGCTTCCAGGTGGGCCCCTACACCGTGCGAAGCGTGCCGGTGAGCCACCCCGTGGAGTCGTGCGGCTTCATCATCTCCAACGGCAAGAGCGCCCTGGCGATGAGCGGCGACACCGGCCCCACGGACAAGCTGTGGAAGGCGCTGAACGAGACGAAGAACCTCAAGGCGCTGCTGCTGGAGACGTCCTTCCCCAACAAGCTCCAGTCGCTGGCCGACATCTCCGGCCACCTCACGCCGCACACGCTGAGCCTGGAACTCCAGAAGTTCGAGCGCAACGGCGCATCGGTACTGCTGTATCACCTGAAGCCCGCCTTCGTGTCGCAGCTCAAGAAGGAGCTGGCCGAGCTGCCGGTGGAAGTGCTGGAGCTGGGCGATACCTTCGAGCTGTAGACGCGTCGCGCCATACGGAAGGGTTGACGGCCGAAAGCGGCCGGATTAACCCCGCCCACCCCATGGCCTGGTTCTCGAAGAAGCCGCGCATCGCCGTTGACACCGAACCGCAAGCCGAGCCCCGCCCGTCCCGCATGGAGGGTCTGTGGGCGAAGTGCGAGACGTGCGACGAAATCATCTACCGCCAGGAGCTGGAGAAGAACTGGATGGTGTGTCCGCACTGCGAGCACCACCACTACTGGGCGGCTCGCGCGCGGCTGGCGGCGCTGCTGGACCCCGACAGCTTCGAAGAGTTCGACAAGGAGCTGGAGCCGCAGGACCCGCTCGGGTTCAGTGACTCGAAGAAGTACAAGGACCGCCTGAAGTCCACCCGGAAGAACCTGGGCGAGCCGGATGCCTTCATCTCCGGCGTGGGCCGCATCCAGGGCCACCAGGTGTCGGTGGGCTGCTTCGTCTTCGAGTTCATGGGCGGCTCCATGGGCTCTGTCGTGGGCGAGAAGGTGGCCCGCGTCTTCGAGCGCGCGCACGAGCTGAAGTGCTCCGCCATCGTCTTCTCCGCCTCGGGCGGCGCGCGCATGCAGGAGGGCATCTTCTCCCTCATGCAGATGGCCAAGACGTCGGCGGCCATCGCCCGCTTCCGCACCGGCACGCGGCCGTACATCTCCGTGCTGCTCAACCCCACCACTGGCGGCGTCGCCGCGTCCTTCTCGTGGCTGGGCGACGTCATCCTCGCCGAGCCCAAGGCCCTCATCGGGTTCGCCGGTCCGCGCGTCATCGAGCAGACCATCCGCCAGAAACTGCCGGAGGGCTTCCAGCGCTCCGAGTTCCTGCTGGACCATGGAATGATTGACGCCATCATCCACCGCAAGGACCTGCGCGCGAAGCTGGGCCAGATCCTGGGGCTGCTGGGCTGAGCGCGCCTCGGACACCGGAGGAGGCGCTGGCCTTCTTCACGAAGCTCAACCCCTCCGGCATCAAGCTGGGGTTGGAGCGCGTGCAGGAGGCCCTGGCAGCGCTGGGCCACCCGGAGCGGCGGTATCCGGCGCTCCATGTCGCCGGGACGAACGGGAAGGGCAGCACCTGTGCCATGACGGCGGCGTCGCTCCATGCCGCCGGGCACCGCGTGGGGCTCTACACGTCTCCGCATCTGGTGCGCGTCAACGAGCGCATCCGCGTGGACAGCGAGGACATCTCCGACGCGGACTTCGGCCTGCGCATCCTGGAGGTGTTGGAGCGCTACCCCAGCGCCGTGTCCTCTCCCATGACGTACTTCGAGTTCGGCACCGTCGTCGCCCTGTGGCACTTCGCCCAGGTGCGCGTGGATGTGGCCGTGCTGGAGACGGGCCTGGGCGGCCGGCTGGACGCCACCACCGCCGCCAGCCCGGTGGTGACGGCGATTACCCCCGTGTCCTTCGACCACATGGAGTACCTGGGCGACACGCTGGCGGCCATCGCGGGCGAGAAGGCGGGCATCCTCAAGCCGGGCGTGCCGTGTGTCGTCGCGCGGCAGGCCCCGGAGGCCTTGGAAGCCATCCTCCGCAAGGCCGAGCAAGTCGGGGCCCCGGTGCGGCTGGAGGGACGTGACTTCACGGGCGAGCGTCAGCCCGATGGTGGCCTGTCGTACCGCGGGGCGACCTGGTCCCTGGATGGGCTGTCCGTCGCGCTGCGGGGGCCCCATCAGCGGCAGAACGCGGCGGTGGCGCTCGCCTGCCTGGAGGCCTTGCAGGAGCGCGGCGTCACCGCGCCGCCCGAGGCCGCGCGTGCGGGCCTGGCGTCGGCGTGCTGGCCGGGGCGTCTGGAGGAGGTGGGGCAGCAGCCCATCCTCTTGCTGGACGGCGCACACAACCCGGCGGGCGTGGAGGTGCTGCTCGCGTCGCTGAAGGACCTCTACCCGGGGCGTCGCCTCCACCTCGTCTTCGGCGTGGTGGGGGACAAGGACCGGGGACCGATGATGCGAGCGCTGTTGCCCGAGTGTGCCTCGGTGCAGCTCACGCCTTTGGAGACGCCTCGCTCACTGGCTCCCGAGGCCTACCTGGCAGAGGCGCGCGCGCTGTGCGCGGACGTGACTGCCTGGCCGGATGCGGACGCGGCCCTTGCCGCGGCGCGCAAGCGGGCAGCCGCGAACGACCTCGTCCTTTGTACAGGTTCACTGTTCCTTGTCGGGATGATGAAGGCTCGCATGTATCGAAACCTTGGCGCGATGCATCAGCCGCCGTAGATTCAAGACATGCGCCTGCCGGACTGGAGAGCCGCCGCGACATCGGGGCCACCCATCCCCTCCATCGACGAAGTCGATTTCAGGGCGCTTTACTCGAAGACGAAGTACGTCGTGGAGACGGCGGACGGCTGGTCGCTGGTCATCACCCGCTACCGTCCTGTGAAGCAGCCTTTTCCGCAACCGTTGTTTGGTGAGCCCCTGCTGCTGGTGCACGGTTTCTCACAGAACCGGCACACCTGGACCAGCGGGCAGTTCGTCAAGAACCTGCTCTTCTTCGGGGTGGACATCCACATCCTGGAGCTGCGCGGCCACGGCAAGAGCTCCATCGCGTTCCAGAAGGAGCGCGCCGAGCGCTTCAAGCGCCCCCTGCCGCCGGACCTCGACTACGGCTGGGATATCGACAGTTACTTCCTCTACGACCTGCCAGCGGCCGTCTCCGGCGTGAAGCGCATCACCCGGCGCGAGCGCATCTTCTACTGCGGCCACTCCATGGGCGGGATGCTGGGCTACGGCTACGCCGGCATCCACAATGACTTCGAAGGCCTCATCACCATCGGCTCTCCGGCGGACCTGGGGCGCGGCTTCATGCTGCTGCGCCTGCTGGCGCACGGCGCGCCCATGCTGGCCGGGATGATCGACCTGACGCTCGCCAGCCTCAACGTGGGCGGCAAGGTGGAGGGGGCGGGGCGCTCGCTGCTCGCGCGGGGCGTGGGCGTGTTGAACAAGGGCCTGGGACGCCGGCTATCACCCCGCGCGCGGCGGACGCTGCGCTTCGACGCGGTGCCGGTGGACATCATCCTCAAGACGCTGGAGCGCCAGCTCGCGAAGGCCGAGGACTCGCCGCTGTATCAACAGCTCACCACGCGGTTGAACCGTCTCATCAATCCGGAGCGCGTGAGCGCGGATGACATCCGCTGGTTGCTTCGTGAAGGCGGGGAGCGGGAGCCGCGCCGGGTGCTGGAGCAGTTCGCGCGGTGGATTCGCCGGGGAGAGATGGTCTGCTACCGCACCGGCTTCGACTTCAAGCGGGGCTTCGGTCGCATCGAGGTGCCCATGGCCATCATCTTCGGGGACCTGGACCCGCTGGCCTCGCTGGAGTCGACGCGCAGCGTGTATCGCGCCGCCAAGAGTGAGTATCTGCTCTGGCGTCCGGTGAAGGGCAATAGCCACATCGAGCTGACGATGGGGCATGACATCCGGCAGATCTGCTACGACATCAAGAACCTCATCGAGTACGCGCGGACCCACCGGTATCGCTCGCCGAGCCTTCCGCGGCTCCGCTAGACGCGTCTGGACGGAAAGTTGGAGGCATGCTGGTGCGTGATAGCCTCCACGCTCTTCTGTCAACGTGAAGGGGTGTGGTCGATGAAGCCGTTTGCCGCGTGGCTGCTCGGTGTGGTGCTCGTGCCCTTCGTGGCGCTCGCGCAGGCGCCGGCCACGAACCTGAACACCATCACCGCGGTGCAGGTGAACGGTGGGACGGTGACCATCTCCGGCTCGCAGAAGGCCAACTTCACCACGTTCACCATGACGGACCCGCCGCGGCTCGTCATCGACATCTCCGAGGCCGTCTTCTCCGAGGTGCCCGAGGAAATCCAGGTGGGCAATGGCACGGTGACGGCCATCCGCACCGCCAGCTATGGCTCCGAGGCGTCATCCATCGCGCGCGTGCTCATCGGCTACGAGCGCGAGGTGGAGGCGGACATCCAGGCCCAGGGCAACCAGCTCGTCGTCCGCGTCGCGGGCGGCGGAGGTCAAGCCGTGGCGCAGGCGCCGGGTACCGAGAAGCCCCAGGCGGGAAGCAGCGCCGCGGATGCCGCCGCGGCCGCCGCGGCGGAGCGTCAGGCCCAGGAGAAGGCCGCCGCGGATGCCGCCGCCGCGGCGCGCGCCGAGCGTGAGGCCCAGGAGAGGGCTTCCGCCGAAGCCGCCGCTGCCGCGAAGCGTGACGCGGAGGCCGAGGCGAGGCGTCAGGAGGAGGCTCGGGCCGCCTCTCAGCGTCAGCAGGAGGAGCAGGCTCGGGCCGAGGCGGAGCGCAAGCGCCAGGAGGAGGCTTCGCGTGCCTCGGCGCAGGCCGCCGCCGACGAGAAGCGGCGCCAGGAAGAGTCGGCGAAGGCGTCCGCTCAATCGGCGGCGGAGGAGAAGCGTCGCCAGGAGGAGGCCGCGCGCGCGTCCGCCCAGGCCGCCGCAGACGAGCGCCGGGCCCAGCAGCAGGCCGCCGCCGAGGAGCAGGAGCGACGCAAGGCCGCGGCCCGGGCCGAGGCCGAGCAGCGGAAGGCCGCTCAGCAGTCCGCCGCCGAGGAGCGTCGTGCCGCCGCGCAGGCCGCGGCGGAGGAGCGCCGGGCCCAGCAGGAGGCCGCCGCCGAGGAGCGCCGTCAGCGTCAGGCTGAGGCTCGTGCGTCTCGGGAGAGCCGCCAGAATCAGGCGGTGGAGCCCTCCCGGCCGAGTAGCTCCGGTTCGGAGGCCTCGGTGTCCTCGCGTCGCAAGACGCTGACGCTGGTCGGTTTCCAGCAGCAGTCGGGGGCCTCGCGCGTGTTCATCCGCACCAACGAGCCGGTCAGCTACTCCGTGTCGGAGCGGGGGCGCTCCGTGGTGTTGGAGCTGGAGAACACCCGCGTGGACGCCAGCAACAACACGCTGCCGCTGGACACGTCCTACTTCGCGACGCCGGTGCTCCGGGTGGACCCGAGCGCGTCCGGGCGGGATGTGCGCATCACCATCCAGCTCCGGCAGTCCGCGCCGTTCCAGGCCCGCCAGGAGGGCAACGTCATTTCATTGGACTTCCAGCGCACAGGCCGGTGAAAAGAGCGGGCCGCTCGGCCTGGGCGCGGCATACCCTGCACCCCTGAATGAGCTTCTTCGTTCCGCTCGCCGCCGCGCTGCTGGTCTCCACGTCGCAGGTGCCACTCGCCACCCCGTTGGCTTTGCCCAACGGTGAGACGGCGCAGCTGGCTGCGGACCTGGTCGTCTACGAAGCGGACACGAAGGTCGTCACCGCGCGCGGCAACGCCGTGCTGCGCACGGAGACGATGCAGCTTCGCGCCGACGAGGTGACGTACGACGAGGTGAACCAGCTCGTCACCGCCTCGGGCGGTGTGATGTTCGTGGGCCCCAGCGGCCTGGCCGCGGTCGCCGACACCGCGAAGATGGATGTGCGCACCTACGAGGCGAACCTCGAGGGCGGCCTCTTCATGCAGAAGCAGGGCGTCACCCAGGAGGCCCTGTTCACGGCGAAGACGCCCCAGGAGCTGCGGGCCATGGGGGAGACGCCCCTCCTCATGAGCGGCTCGCGCATCCGCCGGACGGGGGAGAACACCTTCCTCGTGGAGGACCTGGCCTTCACGCCGTGCAACTGCAGCCCGGGTGAGCCTGGCTGGCGCATGGAGGCCTCGTCGGCCACCGTCGTCCTGGGCGAGCGCGCCACGATGACGCTGCCCGTGGTGTACGTGAAGTCCGTGCCCGTGTTCGCGCTGCCGTGGCTCTACATGCCGCTGTCCCAGCGGCGCACCGGCCTGCTGCTGCCCAAGCCCACCTTCTCCTCGCTCAATGGCTTCTCCCTGGAGCAGCCCCTCTTCATCACACTGGGGCAGAGCTACGACGTGACGCTCACGCCAGGGTACTTCAGCGGCGGCTACGAACTGCATACCGTTCCCGGCGCCACCGAGCAGGTTCGGGAGCCGCGCTACCTGGGCGTGAAGGGGCCGCGCCTGCTCACCGAGTTCCGTTATGCGCCCAGCGAACGGACCCGGGGACGGGCGACGCTGGGGTTCCTCTACGACCTCCGGCCCATCCGGGATCCGCGCAGCTTCATGTTCTACCGGCGGACGGAGGACGGTGTCGCCTCGCCTGAGTTCGTCGATGAGCGGCGAGGACTCCGGGGCGAGGCGTCCTGGCAACACACCCAGGACATGGGGGGAGGGTGGCACAACCGCGTCGATGCTTCGTTCGTCTCCGATGGCAACTACACCCGTGACCTCACGGCCGACCTCATCACCCGCGAGTTCACCTACCTGCGCAGCACGGGGACGGTGTTCCAACGCCAGGACGACCTCTATGCGGGCCTCGACGTGGCGCTGCGCCAGGACATCCGGTGGGGGTACCGCTTCTTCCAGGACAACCGCATCCCGGCGGCCACGGACCCGGCGCGCCCGGACCTGAAAGGCCCCAACACGTTCCAACGCTTGCCGGCCATCACCCTGGCCCTGCCGGAGCGGCCCGTGCTGGGCGGAATCATGGGGGGCCTGTCGGTTCAGTACCTGCGGCTCGCGCCCCTGCGAGGCGGGTACGGCGACGAGGGGATCGACGGCATCTTCCGGGCCGACGGGTTCCATGTCCCGTTCGGCTCTGCCGGGTGGCCGTTTCCCGCGGACACCACGCAGTCTGATGGCATCTTCAATTCGAACGACCGCGAAGCCCGCGACCGCGTGGACTTCTTCCCACGCCTGTCGACGTCCTTCGGTCTGGGCAGTCTGATGCGCGTGTCGCCGTCGCTGGGAATGCGCCAGGACGTGTGGCTGGGCGAGGTGTCGGGCCGGACGTGGCAGCGGGGGTACCCCATCGCTGGGTTGCTGCTCGAAAGCCAGGTGGCGCGCGTCTTCGAGGGCCGTGAGACGAGCTTCCGCCATGCCATCACCCCCTCGCTGGAGCTGCGCTACGTGCCGGGCGGGTGGGGCCGTCTTCCCTCGGCCGGGGCCTCCGGGGAGAACCTGGCCCGCCCCTATGACGAAGTGGATGCCGCGGTGCCGTTCCAGAGCGACGGCCGCACCCGGGGCTTCCTCCACGCGGTGCTCGCCGTGGACCAGACGCTGCGCTTCAAGCGTGGCAACGACATCCGCGAGCCGCTGCGCCTGCGCATCGGACAGGGCTTCGACCTCACCCGACACGTGCCCGCGGCGGGGAAGGTGGACGATCCGGGGCCCGTGCTACGCGACACCTTCGCCCGCCTCAGCGCCACCGCCGGAATCTTCACGGCCGCGGGCACCGTTCGCTACGACCCCAACGCGGGCCGCATCTCTGGTCTCTCCGCGGAGGTGAATGTCGACAACGGCAAGGGGCACGCCGTGTACGCGCGCTTCGACGACCTGCTGTGGACCGGGGGAGATGCGCTCAACCGCGGCGCGGATCCCCGTTCCGTGGGGCCCGATGTGCTCCGCCGCTCGCTGGATACCTTGGTAGGCGGACTATCCCGAGTAGAGCCCGGCTTCCCTCCGGCCGAACGGGCTCAAGCCCTCATCGCGGGTACGCGTTTGAAGCTCGGATTTGGGCTGGGAGTGCGGTACGAAGCAATTGTGCAACCGCTTTACCAGGATCCAATAACTCGAGAAAATCGCCCTCTTGCTCAGCAGACGTTCGGCCTCTCGTATGGGCCTGCATGCGACTGTTGGCGGGTAGAAGGGGTGGTGACGTCGCGGCGAGATTTGGGGCTGGAATTCTCCGGCATCAACCTCATTGTGGCGGATTTCGGATCCTTTGGTTCCGGAGGCTAGGAATCACCAGCGGTGGGTGGTGGTTCCTCCAACCCCGAAACAGCCAGGAGAAGTACTTCGTGTCGGACCTCGGAAAACGAATTGGGCAGCGCATCCGCGAGCTTCGGACACAGCGGCCGGAGCGCTGGACGCAGGAAGAGCTCGCGGAGCGGGCGCAGATCAGCGTGTCGTTCCTTTCCATGATCGAGCGTGGCGAGCGTGTCCCCCATGTGGAGACGCTGGCGGCCCTGGCCAACGCCCTGGGCGTGAGCCTGGGCGAGCTCTTCACGGGAACGGAGCAGACCCTTGCTCAGACGGAGGACCTCCTGCGGCCCCTGTCTGACTTCGCGCGCGCCCGTGGCCTCACCGCCCGGGACGTGGACCGTCTGCTGGGCGTGGCCCGGGTGATGTTCAGCGGCACCGCCGCCTGACGTTGCCCCCTGGGATTCCAGGCCCTGGACGCAAGAGGGCGCCGGTCCACCTGTCCTGTCCTTGACTGGACGGTAGGTGGCCCGGGAAGATGCGGAAGATGCGCTGTGCGCTGCTCGCGTACAGCCCGCTTCCTTCATCGCCTTCTCAAGGAGTTTCCACTGATGCGTCCGGGTCTGGCCCCGTGGGTGGCCTTCGCGAGCCTGCTGTTTGTCGCATGCTCGCCGTCGGCCCCCGCCACACTTGAATTCGTGGACCAGTCACCGGCTCAGCCGCGACTGGGAGAAATCACCACGCTGCGCTTCCGCGCGGTGGACTCCCGAGGCCAGCCGCAGGCGGGTACGCCGGTGTCCTTCACGCTGGAGTCCCCCGTTCCGGGCGTCGAGCTGTCGCCCACCGAGGGTGTCACCAACACGGGTGACGGCATCGTGTCCGTGCAGATGACGGCGCGCGGCGGCCGGGTGGCCTCCGCCGTGGTCATCGCCACCGCCGGCACGGGTGCCGAGATGAAGCGGGCCGTCTCGCCGGTGGTCAGCTTCGCGGGAACCAACTCGAACTCGCGTCAGTTCACCTTCCAGTGCGGCTCGTTCTCGGGTGACGGCTCCGGTCTGCACCACGCCGTCGGCGCCTGGGACGAGACGCGCGCCCTCATCGCGGGCGTGAAGGTCCGGTGCATCGCCCATGTGGGTGATCGAAACGGTGACGGCGTGGTGGGTGCCCAGGTGTCCTTCCTCACGGAGGCGGGCACCATCGGTCCCAGCGCCGTGTCCGTCACCGACGTGGTGGGCAACGCGGAGGTCCTCTACAAGACGTCCCTGCCGCTGCCGCAGGACGTGGAGCCGGGCATCTTCACCTGGAGCCCGCAGAAGGACGCGACCCACACGGGCGAGTACCTGGCGCCGCTGTGGATGCACCCCTTCCTCTGGGACGAGAACCCCATTGCCGCCTACGGCAACGCCCCGCAGCCCCAGCAGGACCGTCCGGAGCCGCGCCGTCCGGACCCCATCCGCCCCGGCATCGTCCTCAACCCGCGTGATAACCTGGTCTCGCTGATTGCCATCACCAGCGGTGAGGAGGCCTTCGACGACCTCAACAACAACGGTGTCTGGGACACGGGCGAGCCGTTCGAGGACCTGACCGAGCCCTTCGTCGACAACAACGACAACGGCACGTGGGACCCGGGCGAGCGCTACGTGGACACCAACGGCGACGGTCGCTGGACGGGCAAGAATGGCCAGCACGACGCCAGCACGCTCATCTGGGTGCAGGAGCGCATCCTCTGGACGGGCATGCCCCACGGGCTGGACAAGGACCAGACGCAGCGGCAGCTCGACCCGCCGCCCAACGCGCCGCCGCCGCTCATCAACCACTTCGGTGGCATCTCGATTTCGTTCATCGTCTCCGACCCCTGGTACAACCGCATGGCCCAGAACAGCGGCAATGACGGTTGCAGTGGCGGAGCGTCCGGCCCCGTCACGGTGTCCCCGGCCAACACGGGCATCGCGCTGACCTACCCGTCCTTCAACTTCGAGACGTACCTGGTCAGCGATGCGCACGAGCCGCCCGCCGAAGGCCCCCCGCCGCCGGTCTTCAACCCCCCGGTTGATTGGAGGGTGACGCCCATCTGCAAGTACACGGCGGCACAGCTGGAGGGCCACGAGGCCATCGTCCAGGGACCCGTCGTCCGGGGCACCGTGGAGTAGCCTCCGTCGTTTCGCCGGGCGGGCCCACGAAGGCATTGACCCCAGGGCCCGCCCTCCGTAGGTTCTCCGCTGGTTGACTGGCGAATCACCCGCCGGTGGAGGACAACCGTGGGTCAGCAGAGCAAGCCGGCGGCGGAGAGTGGCACGCGCGAAAGCGAGCGCCGCCGCACCATCCTCCGCGCGGCCATCGACGTGTTCGCGCGCAAGGGCTACCACGGCTGCCGCATCGCGGACGTGGCGAAGGAGGCCGGCGTCGCGTACGGGCTCGTCTACCACTACTTCAAGAACAAGGATGAGCTGCTCGAGACGGTGTTCGACACTGGCTGGAGCGGCTTCGTCACGCGCGTGCGCGCGGTGGTGGAGGGCGAAGGCCCCCTGGCGGAGAAGGTCCGCGGCATCGTCGAGGTGGCCTTCGAGGCCTACCGGGTGGATCCGCGCGCGGTGAAGGTGCTCATCCTGGAGATTGCGCGCAGCCCGGCGGGCTCGCGCATCAACCGGCAGACGGCCTTCGTGGATGCCATCCGGCTCAGCTCGGCGCTCTTCAACGCCGCGCAGGAGCGGGGCGAGCTGCGGCCGGGGTTGGACCCGCACCTGGCCTCCGCGCTCCTCTTCGGCAACATCGAAATGGCGCTCACCGCCTTCGTCGTGGGGCTGGCCGACGCGCGCGACCCCGACGCCCTGGAGCGGGCGAAGTCGCAGATTGCCGACTCCTTCCTTTACGGCGTCCTCACGGGTGCCCAGGCAGCGGAGGTGTCCGAATGGAAGCCGGAGAAGTCCGCTACGAAGTCCAAGGCACCCAAGCGCTCCTGACCATTGACCGGCCCAAGGCCCGCAACGCCTTGTCCCCGGCGGTGGTGCGCGAGCTGATGGCCGCGCTGGAGCGGGCCGAATCCGACACCTCGGTGCGCGTGGTGGTGCTGACGGGCGCCGGTGAGAAGGTCTTCTGCGCGGGCGGGGACCTGGGAACCCTGGCCGGTGACGAGGGCTTCCTGTCCACGCACGAGGGCCGCCGTTCCTATGGGCGGCTGCTGGCGCGCTTCCAGGAGCTGCGCAAGCCCACCGTGGCGCGCGTCAACGGGCACGCGCTGGCGGGTGGCCTGGGGCTGGTGCTCGCGTGTGACCTGGCCGTCGCCGTGGAGGGCGCGGACCTGGGCACGCCCGAAATCGACGTGGGCCTCTTCCCGATGATGATGATGGCGCTGCTCCAGCGTCACCTGGGCCGCAAGCGTGCGCTGGAGCTGGTGCTCACCGGAGACCGGCTGCCCGCGCGCGAGGCGCTGACGTTGGGGCTGCTCAACCGCGTGGTGCCGGCCGCGGAGCTGGACGCCGCGGTGGGCACGCTCGCGGGAAAGCTGGCGGGAAAGAGCCAGGCGGTGCTGGCGTTGGGGCGCCGTGCCTTCTTCACCGCCGAGGACCTGCCGCTGCCCGCCGCGCTGGAGTACCTGGCCTCGCAGCTGTCTCTGAACGTGCTGGCGGACGACGCGGGGGAGGGCATCTCCGCGTTCCTGGAGAAGCGTCCCCCGAAGTGGAACGACCGCTGACGCCGGTTACGGCGTGCCCAGCTCGGTGTTGCCGCCCCGGGCGACGCTGGGCGGCAGGTGCGGGAAGAAGTCCAGCTTCAGCAGGCGCTCACCGTCCACCCACAGCCCGTCCACCTTCACGCCCCAGTGCAGGTGCGGGCCGGTGACGCGGCCGGTGCTGCCCACCGTGCCCAACAGCTGGCCTTGTTTCACCTGGGTGCCCGTCTTCACGTCGATGCGGGACAGGTGGAAGTACGCCGTGTAGAGCCCCGCACCGTGGTGCACCAGCACGGTGTTGCCCGCCGCGTAGTTGTCGCGCGCCATCACCACCGTGCCGTCGTTGGCGGCCTGCACGGGCGTGCCCGGGTCCCCGTCGATGTCCACGCCGAAGTGCTGACTGGACAGCTTTCCGTTGAAGGTGCGGCGGTCGCCGAAGGGCGCGGTGATGCGGTCCGCCCTCGGCCACACGAAGTTCTGCGCGAAGTGCGGCGCGCTGAAGTCCTGGGCGAAGGCTTCCGCGAAGGCGCGGCGGTCCGCGGCCATGCGCTTGCGCACCGACGCGGGCGGCTTCACGTACTTGCCGGCCACGCGCAGCTCGCGAGACGGGTAGCCGGACTCCACGACGTCCAGCGTGCCCGTCAGCTCCACCTGCGGTGCGCCCGGCGTGACGGGGCCCATTGCCGTCACCTGCGCCGCGCCGGGCGTCGTCTCCACCGGCAGGCCGGAGACGGCCAGATAGCCATTGCCCCAGGGGAAGAAGCGCAGCGCGCGTCCAGCGAGCGTGCCGGTGGGCGGCGCCGTCATGCCGCTCACCGTCACCAGCACCGGATCTCCCGGCTTGGCTGCGCCGGGGTGCAGCGTCAGCTGGGGAGGGGCCTCCAGGGAAGTGTCCTCGCTGGACGTTCGCACGGGGACCGAGGCGGTTTCGGCCGCACCAGCCTTTGCTCCAAGTGCGAGCAGGGCGAGCAGCAGGAAAGGGGCTTTGGAATACTTCCGGCCGGGTGCGTGCGAAGGCATGGGCCGTTTTTACACCACGTCGCGCGCAACTCTTCCCTGAGTGTGGTGGTGAGCCGCCGGACGCCTGCTCCGTCCCTCGAAAGCGCTCGGCTTGTCGCCTGGGTGGGATGAGGGCCGCATGCCTCCTCTGCGCGGAGCCGACGCCAGAGGTTGTCGGTACTTGGACGACGCATCGTGTCCGCACGCAGCCTGCCTGGCCGCCGGGCAGGCGGGCCACCAGGGCGCATACCGTCAAGGCGTACCCGGGGGACTGGGGGCTTCCTAGCTTCTGAACGGACCCGTTGATTGGGAGATTCGCGGATGCCTCGTCCCTATAGCTTTGACCACTACCAGGTTCCGAAGACGCTGCCGGCGCCGAAGCGAAGCCTGCGTCGGCAGGACAAGGCGCGGCTGGCCCATTCCAAGGCGCATCCCGAGGCCATGGAGAGCCACGAGGGCGTTCACTACGGCAAGCGCTTCGCGGAGACGGAAGAACTCTACATCGCGCATCAGATGGAGGCGCAGATGGAGGAACTGGCGCGGCCCGAGCCCGACGCCAAGTTCTCCCACGGCCCGGAATTCAAGGCGGCACGTGGCACGTCGAAGGGCAAGGCGCGCACGACCTCCGCGCCCGTCGTGGGAGGAACGGCGCCGATTGGCGCGCTGCCGCCCACGCGCGAGCAGCCACCGCGCGGGCGGCTGCCGGAGATTCGCGAGGAGGCGCAGCACCAGTTCCAGGCCCTGCGGGGTGGCCTGGGCGACGCCGTCAAGGCCGTGTCCCGGCTCATCCTGCTGCCCGTCACGCTCGTCCGCATGGCCGCGGGCCGCATCCTTCCTCTGTCCTGATTGGGTGAGCGACGCGCGTGGAGCTGAGGCTCGTTTCGTACAACATCCATAGTGGTATCGGAACGGACGGCCGCTTCGACCTGGGCCGCGTGGGCGCGGTGCTCCGCGAAGTGGACGCGGACATCGTCGCTCTTCAGGAGGTAGGCGACTTTCGCGCGGTGACGCCTCGGGAGGACCAGCCCGAACACCTGGCGGACATGCTCGGGCTGCACATGGCCTTTGGTCCCAATGTCGTGCGCAACGGCCGGCGCTACGGCAACGCCATCCTGTCGCGGCTGCCCATCGTCAAGTCGAGGAACTACGACTTGAGCGTGGGCCGCCGCGAGCCTCGCGGCGCGCTACGCTGCGACTTGGACATCGGGGGAGGGCTGCAACTCCACGTCTTCTCCCTCCATCTGGGCCTGCGCCTGGGGGAGCGGCGCAGGCAGGAGGCGCTGCTGTTGTCCTCGGACATCCTCCGCGATGCCGCGCGGAAGGACCCGTTGGTGGTGTGTGGAGATTTCAACTACTGGGGCAATGGCCCGGTGCCCTCGCTGGTGCGCCAGGCCATCCACGACGCGGCGCTGGAGCTCGGCGCGCCCGCTCGCACGTACCCCACGCGCCTGCCCCTGCTGCGGCTGGACCGCATCTTCGTGGACGCGGGCGTGCGCCCGCTGTCCATCCATCCGCACCGCACGGAGTTGAGCCGGGTGGCGTCTGATCACCTGCCCCTCGTGCTGCGCTTCGAGGCCCCCATCCCCGTGGAGCCTTCCGTCTCTCCTCCTGTGCAGCTCATCGGGTAGACTGGACGGATGGGCCGACGCGCGCGTTCACTGGCCGACGCTTGCGTGCGCCGGACAAAAACTCCGTGACGTGGTTGTCGCGGAACAGGTGCATGCCTAGGTTGGCCCGCACTTGAGAGGCCGTATGCGTCGGCCGGAGAGCGCATGCACGTGGGAAGTGAACAGGCAGAGCGCGGGATTTCTGCGCTCGTCGGGCGCATGGCCGACGGCTTCAGCCGGCTGGTGACGCAGCACCTGCAACTGGCGCGCATGGAGCTGGCCGAGGACGTCAAGGCCACGGGCCTGGACGTGGCGATGATCGTGGCCTTCGTGCCCTTCATCCTCGTGGGTTATGGCTTCGTGTGCGCGGCGCTGGCGGCGTGGCTGTCCACGTGGTTGGGATGGGCCGGAGCGCTGGCTGGAATCGGCCTGCTGAATCTGGTGGGAGGCGCGGGCGGAGCGATGTGGGCGGTGAACCGGCTGAAGGCGCGCCGGATGATGGATGATACGTCGCAGGAGCTCTCGCTCAGCATGGCCGCGCTCACCAACGCCGCCCCCAGCGCATCCGTGAACGCGCTCCAGGGGACGAACCGTGAAATCTTCAAGGAGCCCCCGCATGGCCGGTAGCAATGGACAGCCCAAGGCCTACAGTCCCCGCAGCAGCGCGGACCTGCGTGCCGAAATCGAGCGCACGCGCGCCGAGCTGGCCACGTCCGTGAGTGCCCTTCGCGAAGAAGTGGCCGTGGCCGCCGACTGGCGCCAGTGGGTGAGCCGCAATCCCTACGCGTGTGTAGGCGCGGCGTTCGTGGTGGGCCTGTGGTTGGGCTCGCGCGACTGACGACTGCCGTAGTACCCCCAATTGAGGAGATGGCTTCGATGGAGATGAATCCGCAGCAGATGGCCGACAGGGCGCGTGAGCTTCAGGACCGCGTGGTGCCGCAGATAGACGAGGCCCGTCAGAACATCGTGGACCTGAACAACCGCGTGGTGAGCTTCATCCGCGCCAATCCCGGCACGTGCCTGCTGGGCGCCGTGGCCGTGGGTTTCCTCGTCGGACGCATTGCCTCGCGCCGCTGAAGACGCGCGCTGGAACCACACGAGAGGGTGAACGCATGACGACGTTTCCAGGTGCATCGGGCAATGGCACGCCGCAGGACCCGCAGGGCGGCGGCTTCGGGCAGCGAGTGGACCACATTGGCAGCGACGCGCAGCAGCTCTGGTCCGACGCGCGCGGCGCGGTGACGGACTTGGGGCAGACGCTGGACCTGCGGGGGCGCGTGGAGCGCAACCCGTACGGGATGATGGCGGCCGCCGTGGGCGTCGGCTATCTGCTGGGCGGCGGGCTCTTCACGCCGCTGACGGCGCGCATCCTCCGGCTCGGTGTGCGCCTCGCGGCGCTGCCACTGGTCAAGGATGAACTGTTGGGCATGGCCGAATCGGCCTTCCAGGGCTATCAGACTGGACGTGGTATGGCTGGTCCGGGCCCGCAGGGCTCCGCCGCGGCGAACGCCACTTCCGCAGGCACTCCTCGCCCGCCGACGTACTGAGGCCGGGCTTTCCTCCACCCCACAACCCCCGGAGTCTCAAATGGTGAACTTCAACAACCTCAAGAAGCTGGACAAGGACGACCTGCTGCACCTGGTGGGCCTGGAGACGCGTCGGGACACGGTGGACACGCTCCTGCCCGTCGTGGGCGCCTTCGCCGCGGGCATCCTCGTGGGCGCGGGCCTGGGCCTGCTGCTGGCGCCCAAGTCGGGCAACCAGCTGCGCGATGACCTCCGTCAGCGCCTGCACAGCGGCCAGGAGTACCTGTCCAACGCGGTCGGCCGCTCCTCCGAGGGCGCGGCGCAGACGGGCCCGCAGGGCACCGTGTCCCGCACCGCCTGATTCGCGGCATCCGCCGCACGCGGCCCTGGACGGGGCCAGGGGCCTCCATTCGCGCCGGCAACGGCCGCGGGTGGGGGCCTTCCCGTTTGGAGCCGGTTAGAGTCCACGGCCGTGAGCGAGACGACGCAGGGTGGGATGGTGAAGCACGCCGGGGCCAGCGAGGGCGTGAGCCCGGACGCGGCGCTGGCGCGGCTGCGCGCGCTGGAGACGCTGGAGTCCGGGTATGAGGCGTGGCTGGAGCTCCAGGTGGAGCACGCGGCGTCGCGCCTGCGCTTCCGTGAGGAGCGCGAGCGGCTGGAGCAGCAGGGCTCGTTCCTGTTGGGCGCGGTGCGCGCCGCGGGGCTGACACCTTCGTCGGGCGCCGAGCCCGCGCTGGTGACTCCGCCCGCCGCTCCAGGGGACTTCCTGCGGGACGCGGAGGACAAGCTGACGCAGGCCCGCGACGCGCTTGCCCGGCGAGAGACGGAGAGCGAGGCGAAGCATGCCGAGGCCTTCGCGGAGATTCGTGCCACGCTCAAGGACCGCGTCCAGCGCTACCTGAGCGCGAGCCGCCCATCCCTGACGTTGCTGCTGCGCCGTGTGGGGACGGAACGCGCGATTCTCCATCTGGAGCGCGTGTCCGGAGACACGCCCGTGCTGCTGTGCTTCCTGTTCGCGGCCAGGATTCCGTCCCGGTACGGCTTCCTGCTGGATGACGCGACCGAGGACGTGTCGCTGCCGCCCGCGCCGCTCTATGCAGACGCGGGCGTGGCCGCGGACGAAGTGCGTCCGGACGCGGTGGGGTTGGAGTCGCGCGTGCGGGGGGCAGGGGAGGTGGTGCCGCTGAAGGGCTTCCTCCCCGTGTTCGTTTCGCGCCCTTCGGGAGGCGAGGACTTCTTCCGGCTGCTTCAGCGGGGCGTGGTGCTGGAGGTGGAGGTCGCGGACGGGACCGCCTTCCGCAACGTCCTCTCCCGCGAGGAGTCCGAGCGCTTCGCGGGGCACCTGCTGCGCCTCAAGCTGGAAGGGCGCATCGGGCTGGACATCGAAGTGGGCTGACGCGCCTCGCGCCGGAAGGTCCGTCCTAGCGCGTGCGTACGACGCCCACCTCGGCGGTGCCCGCCAGCAGCGCGCTGCCGAGGAACAGGTTGCCGGATTCGGCGCCGCCCATTCGCACGGCGTGGAAGATGACCAGGTAGGTCTGCTCGCGCTGGGGGAATGCGGTGCCCGGAATCGTCACGCGGGCCTCACGGTACGGGCCCGGCAGGCCCACCAGTTGGAGGAACTGGACCGGCGTGGAGGGCAGGTTGGTGTACGTCGGCTCGCCCTGCGCGCCCTCGGCGCTCAGGGGCACGACGGTGACGAAGCCCAGCGTGCGGTCCGTATTCGCCGGGGGCGCCGGCCGGTCGAAGGACAGGGGCGTGCTCGCGTCGATGCGCAGGAAGCCTTCGGGCGGGTGCAGCGCGGCGATGGTCTCCTTCATCGGCGCGTCGTCCACCTGTCCCACGTAGCGCGTGCCACCCCGGTTCGCGATGAACTGGTAGGTGGCGCCAGGCTGGTAGGTGAAGTTGGACGCGCCCACGCTGGTGCGGCGGTAGTTGCCGGAGCCCTCGTCCGCGAGCGCCGTGGCCTCGCCACCCACCGGCTGCACCGTGATGTCGGCCCCCGCCAGGCCGGAGGGCTGCGAGTTCTCACCCGTCTTGCTGCCAAAGAAGACGATGGCGGCCGTCTGCGCGGGCAGGGCGAGCACGTCGCCACCGTCCGGGCTGAAGGTGCCCGCGTCATAGCCGGCCAACGCGGAAGCGGAGACCTCCACCTCCGGGGTGGAGAGCAACGTGCCGACCATGACGTGGTCGGCGGTGAGCTGATCCAGGTCGCAAGCCAGGAAGGCGAGGGAGGAGGCGGCGAGCGCCGCGGACACCAGGGTGCGTTTCATGGGAACACGAGCATAGCAGGCACCCCCGCAACGACGACCGCGCGCGGGCCCATCTCGGGGTATCCTCCGGACCACCCGTGCAAGGTCACCGCGTTCACTCCGCAGGCCGGCGCTTCCTGAAGCGGCTTGGCGTCTCCCTGTTGATGGCCCTCCTCTTCGGCGGCGTGCTGGGGCTGCTCGTGTACCTGCGCCCCACAGGCATCGTGCCGCCCAAGGACCCGCCGTCGGCCTGGGTCCCCTCCGCGGCGGTGGATGCCGCGCAGGCCTGGCTGGAAGGCTGGGAGCGTGTCACCTACGACTGGCGCGTGCGGGAACTGGGAGAGCGCTCCGAGCGTCCCGACGAGGCCGTCGTCATCGCCATCGACGACGAGACGCTGGCCGAGGCCCGCCAGGATGTGCGCCCTGGCGTCGCCACGCAGCCCTGGCCGCGCCAGCTCGTGGGCCGCATGGTGCACCGGCTGGTCCAGGAGGGGGCGCTGCTGGTGCTCGTGGACTTGCCCTTCACGGACCTGAGCCCCAACGCCTGTGCCGAAGCCTCGCCCGCGTCGCTCTCCTGCGATGACGCGGCCTTCGCCGCGCAGTTGGCGAAGGACCCGGGCCGGGCGCTGCTGTCATTCACCTGGGAAGCGCAGGGCCCCCGGGTGCTGCCCCCCGCCAACCGCCTGTGGCCGTACCGCGTGAAGCTGGGTGTCTACGACGCGTCCGACGCGGCCTCCCTGCGCGCGCAGGCCGTGCTCGCGGCGCAGCGTCCCGCCTTCATCATCCCCGCGGGCAGCCAGGTGGAGGTGTGGGGGGGCGCCATGGACGCAGCGGACGGCAAGGCGCTGGGCTCGCGCCTGGGCGCCACCGCGCACGTCATCGAGGAGCGCCGCGCCGCGGATGACAGCTACCGCGTGGGCCCCACGGAGCTCTTCGTCGCGCTGGCGGAAGTGCAGGTGGAGGGACTGGACGCGGCGAACCTCATCGAGTTGCGCCAGGTTCAGCACCCCGTGGTGCCGCTGCTGAGCGGCAGCGCGGGGTTCGGTGCATCCACGCTCGTGGCGGGCCAGGACGGGCGCGTGCGCGCCGTGGCGCACCTCATGAGCTACACCGTGCGGGGCAAGCGCCACATCCTGCCGTCGCTGCCCCTGGCCGCGGCCATGCGGCTCGCCGGTACGCGCTCGCTTCGCTACGCGGACGGCAAGCTGCACGTGGGGGACCAGTACGCGTTCCCGATGAGCGCCTCGGGCCTGAGCCTGCTGCGCTGGGATGCGCCCAACGCGGGCCGGGGCTCACGCGGCTCGCTGGCGCGCTCCATCCGCGCGTGGAATGTGCTCCTCAACGTCTTCGACGTGGCGGACGAGCGCCCCGCGCGCTTCGAGAATGACCTGGAAGGCCGCACCGTCGTCCTCACGCGGACCGCCGGCGAGTCCGCACACCTGCGTTCCACGCCCCTGGGGCCGGAGACGCCGGGGGGCGCGATTCTGGGGCAGGCGCTGGCCAACATCCTCCGTTCGGAGGGCATTACCCGCGCGGCGCCAGATTTGGACCTGCTCCTCACGGTGGGGCTGGCCTTCCTCGGCGCCTTCCTGGCGCTGTCGCTCAGCTTCCTGCTGCGCTCGGTGCGCGGCGCCGTGCTCTACGTGGGCTTCCTGGTGGCGGCGGGCGCGGGCTACGCCTTCGGAGCCGCGTACGTCTTCGTCGAACAGCGGCTGTGGGTGGCCATGGCCGGGCCGCTGCTGGCCATGGTGGGCGCCTTCGTCGCCACCATCCGCTACGCCTACGGGACGGAGCGGCAGATTCGCGACTTCGTGCACAACGCGCTCGGCCGCTACGTCAGCCCGGACGTGGCCCGCCTGGTGGCGCGAGACTTGAGCCTGATGCGCCCCGAGCGCCGGAAGATGTCCGTGTACGTCTGTGACATCGAAGGCTTCACGCGGCTGTCGGAAAGCATGCCGCCCGAGCAACTGGTGGGCCTCTTCAACGCGTACCTCACCGAGATTTCCGCGGTGGTGCGGTCCACGGCGGGGCAGGTGGACAAGTACATCGGCGACTCGGTGATGGCCTTCTGGGGCGCGCCGGTGCGCACGGACCGCCACGCGCACCTGGCCTGCGAGGCGGCGCTGAAGATGCGGGAGGTGCTGACCGAGCGCCAGTCCGCCTGGGAGAAGAAGTACGGCCGCCGCCTCAGCTTCCGCGCGGCCGTGGACACCGGGGAGCTGGTGGTGGGCGACCTGGGCAGCGAGATGAAGTCCAACTACACCGTGCTCGGAGACGCCGTGGGGCTGGCCTCGCGGCTGGAGGCCATCAACAAGGTGTACGGCACCTACGTGCTGGCCGGGGACACCACCGCGCAGCTCGCCAGCGGCAGCTACGTCTTCCGCGTGGTGGACCTGGTGCGCTTCAAGGGCCGGCCGCAGCCGGTGCGCGTGCATGAGCTGGTGGCGCGCCGCGGAGAAATCACGCCCCGCATGCAGGAGCAGCTCGCGCTCCACGAGCAGGCCCTCACCGCCTACCACCAGCGCCGCTTCGCGGAGGCGCATGCGCTCTTCGAGCGCGCTTCCCACGAGTACCAGGACACCGTCGCCGCGCTCTACGCCGGCCGCTGCGCCCGCTTCCTCGTCACGCCGCCGCCCGCGGACTGGGACGGCGTGCACGGCATGGAGGAGGGCGAGCCCTCTGCCGCGGCGGCGTGAGTCATTCCTCGCCGTCGTCCGAGTCCGGCTGGCCGAAGAGCTCCTTCACGGGGGCGTCCTTCGCGATGTGCTCCGCCACCACGCGGCGCATCTTCTCCGTCGTCATCGCCGAGTAGTACACCTCTCCCGGCCAGCCCATGAGCTGGTAGTCCTCGGGAGAGAGCGGGTCTCTCTTGCGGCCGGTGTCCTCACGGACGACGACGTTGGGCCCCATGTGGCAGAAGCCGTAGCAGCCGCCGCGGTACAGCTCGCAGCGCGGCACCAACCCCTGGCCAGAGAGGGCGTCCCGGGCCTCGGCGTAGACGGCGTCCGCGCCGCCCGCCTTGCAACTGGAGCCCTTGCACACCGACAAGCGGTAGCGCTTCACGGCGGCGTCTCCGGGAGGCCGCCATCAAGCGTATTGAAGAGGTTCAGCTTCACCACCAGCCCCCTGAAAAAGCGCCGGCCCGCCTTCCGCTTCAATGCGGGAGGGCGGGCCGGGAATCCGGGTGAGACCGCTACGGCCTCACTGGGAATCTGGACTCACTTGATGAACTTCGTCACCTGGATGGGGCCCTGCTGCGTGACGACCGCCTGGTGGCCCGCCTGGGCCCCCGCGGGCAGCGCCTTGCCGTGGCCGCCGTGCTCTCCGTGCGGCAGCTTCAGCTCCACCAGGCCCTCGCCGATGCGAGTGTGCGCTTCCTTGTGGACGTGGTGCGGCTCCTCGGAGCCCTCGCGCTTGTTCCACGGGTCCGACGGGTGGGACACCGGCGCGCCCTTGAGCAGCTTCGGAATGTCGTAGACGAAGTTCTGCCGCGTGTACTCGGGTGGGGTGTGCGTGTAGGTGTCCATGCGGATGGCGTCCTTGGGGCACGCATCCACGCAGAGGCCGCACACGATGCACCGCAGCTCGTCGATGACGAACTGGGTGGGGTACTTCTCGATGACGCGGTCCTCGGAGTCCGAGGCTTCGTCCTCGTACTCACCCGCCTCGATGTAGATGCACTGCGCCGGGCAGATGGTGGCGCACATGTAGCAAGCCACGCAGCGCGGCTTGCCGTCCTCGCGCGGAACCAGCCGGTGCAGGCCGCGGTAGCCCTCGGGGTAGATGGGCTTCTCCTCGGGGTACGCCACCGTCGTCATCAGGCTGGCGCCGGTGCGGTCCACCACCTGCGTGTTGGTGTCACGCGTCCCGAAGAGGTTGCGGAAGAAGTGCTTCGCGGTGATGCCCAGGCCGCGGAGCAGGTTGGGCACATAGGTCCGCTCGCGGATATCCGTGCGAGGGTCCTTGCTTACCTTGTAGGCCATGATGGTTCTCGATTCCCGGATGCTGGGGCCGAAAGGGGCGGCCTAGTGGGTGGAGGCCGGGGCCACGCCGTGGGCGTGCGCCGGCAGGTCATGGGCACCGTGCCCACCGTGGGCGTGGCCATGTCCGTGGTCGTGACCATGGCCGGCGTGCGCCCCGTGCGCACCGCCTGCGGGGACCTTCGTCGTCGTGGTCAACACCACCAGGATACCAATCTCCGCGATGCCGAGGACCGCGAGCGCCCGCAGGGACGGATCCCAGAGGACCAGCGCACCCGTCACGAACACGTTCACCAGGCCGAGGGGGAGGAGGATCTTCCAGCCCAGCGACTGAATCTGGTCGTAGCGGAAGCGGGGGAACGTCCAGCGGATGAGCAGCTGCACCCAGATGAGGAACAGCACCTTCAGCCAGAACACCGTGCCCAGGATGGTGCCCAGCAGCCAGCCGTGCTCCTGCATGATGGGCAGGTTGGCCAGCCACTCGTTGCCGAAGGGCAGGTGGTAGCCGCCGAAGAAGAACGCTGTCGTCACGCCGGCCAGCACCACGACCTCCACGAACTCGGAGATCATGAAGAGGCCGAACTTCATGCCGGAGTACTCAACGAAGTAGCCGATGATCTCCGACTCGCCTTCCGGCAGGTCGAACGGGGCGCGCTTGGTCTCCGCGAAGGACGCGGCGAAGAAGAGCAGGAAGCCCAGCGGCTGGATGAAGATGCCCCACGCGGGCAGCCCCAGGTCGAAGGCGCCGTCCGTGCGCCACAGGTAGCGGCCCTGTCCGGTGCCGCCGGTGAGCGCGTTGCCGATGTCACCAATGATGGCCGGGAACTGCACCGAGGAGAACGTGAGGAAGATGCCGACCAGGGACAGGCCGAGCGCGACCTCGTAGGCGATCATCTGCGAGGTGGCGCGCACGCCGCCCAGCAGGCCGAACTTGTTGTTGGAGGCCCAGCCGGCCAGCGCGGTGCCGTAGACGGCCAGCGAGGCGATGGCGAGCACGTAGAGGGCGCCGAAGTCCGGCGTGGCCACCACCATGTCCACATTGCGGCCGAACACCTGCACCGACGGACCGGCGGGCACCACGGCGAACAGGGCGAAGGTGGGCGCGAAGGCCAGGATGGGGCCCAGGTTGAACATGAACCGGTTCGCGGCGGCCGGAATCAGGTCTTCCTTGGTCAGCATCTTCAGCACGTCCGTGAGGATGTGCGGAAGGCCGCCCAGCGGGCGGTTCTTCAGGCCGGGCAGGGCGATGCGGGCGCGGTTGGGACCCATGCGGTCCTGGATGAACGCGCTCCACTTGCGCTCCGCCATGGTCAGCAGCGTGGCGATGACCATCACGAAGATGAGGACGAGGAACAGCACGTTGGTCAGCCGGCTCGCGCCAGTGAACCAGTGCTCCTCCACCAGGCCACCCACGAGGTAGGCCGACGCCATGCCACCCGCCATCAGGAAGACGATGGTGAACATGGCGACGAGAATCGTCAGTACGCGGCTCATGACTAGATACCCCTCACCCGAGGCGTGCCGAACTCACGGTACCCCGCGGGGCGACCGTCGGCACCTGCCGGCAGCGGATTGATGCCCGGCTTCTCCCGGTCCGCCGGAGACGCCTTCTCCCAGTTGAACTCCGCGAACTCGGCCACCTTGCCAGCCAGCTCGCGCCATACGTCGACGGCGCGCTTCCAGGTGGACTCGCCACCCAACTCGCGCGTCAGCTCCCTGACCCACTCCCAGCCGGGGACGACGTCGCCCTTGGGCGGGTACGCCTTGCGGAAGCGCTGGATGATGCCGTCCTGCTGCACGAACGAGCCCTCGTCCTCGACGGGGACGGAGGCCGGCAGCAGCACCGTGGCCTGCGCGGTGATGGCGGACTCGGTGAAGGCCTGCGCCACGAACACGTCCAGCTGACCCGCGGCCTCCGCGAAGGCGTCCACGTTGCCCGGCACCTCGGTGCCGATGGCGTAGAGCGCCTTCACCGTTCCCGCCTTCAGCGCGGTGGTGAGCGCGTCGAAGGTCTCCAGCTTGAGGCCCAGCCCCTTCGCAATGAGCTCCAGGCCCTTGCGGTTGGGGTTCTTGTCCGCCGTCATCAGGAAGTGGTCGGCGGAGCCCGAAGGACGGCCGCCCACGTACACGGTGGACACGCCCAGCGTGCTCTTGGCGAAGTTCAGCCCGGCCAGCAGGTCCTCGTTGGAGGCCAGGGGCGAGGCCAGCACCGCCAGCTGCTTGCTGCCCTGCACCGAGCGCAGCGCCTTGGCCGCGGCCTGGACCGCTTCCTTGCGCGTGGTGACGGGCACCGCCTCACCGGCGCGGTTGGTGCGGCGGCCCACCTGCGCCTGGAGCACGCGGCCCAGGTTCAGGTACTTGTAGGTGAGCCGGCCCTCGTCGCACATCCAGCTCTTGTTGATGGCCTCGTTCTCCCGCGGGCGGTAGCGGTACGAGTCCTGCGACATCCAGTCCACGTAGGTGGTGCAGCCGCGCGAGCAGCCGGTGCACACCGACGGGGTGGCGGACAGGAACCACGCGCGCGCCTTGAAGCGGAAGTCGCGGCTGAGCAGCGCGCCCACCGGGCACACGTCCACGGTGTTGAGCGAGTAGTTGCTGTTCAGCTCGCTGCCCGGGAACACGTCGATGCGCTCGTGGCTGCCGCGGCCGAACACGCCCAGCTGCGGCTCCTTGGCCACCTCGTTCATCACGCGCACGCAGCGGGTGCACATGATGCAGCGCTCCTGGTCGATGACGACGCGGGGCCCCAGCACCTTGCGCTTGTTCTTGAGGGCCTTGGTGCCCTCCAGGCGCGAGGGCCGGTAGTCGTACTTCATGTAGTAGTCCTGCAGCTTGCACTCACCGGCCTGGTCGCAGATGGAGCAGTCGACCGGGTGGTTCAGCAGCAGGAACTCCATCACCGCGCGCTGCTGCTCCTTCACCTTGGGCGTGGTCGTCTTGACGACCTGGCCTTCGGCCATGGGCGTCTGGCACGCGGGCACCATCTTGGGCGCGTTGGACGCCTCGATGAGGCAGATGCGGCAGTTGGCCGCGATGGAGAGGCGCGGGTGGTAGCAGTAGTAGGGGATGTCCGAGCCGACCGCCTTGGCCGCCTCGATCATGTTCGTCCCCGGCTTCACCACGACTTCCTTGCCGTCGATGGTGGCGGTGATGAACCCCGGGTTCTTCGGCGCCGGCTTGGGCGGCGGGCCGGAGGGCGGCTTGGGCGGCGGCGTCCCCGTGGGGCCGCTGGCGGCGGCGGGCGGGTTGTCCAGCTTCGCGCCGGCGGGCGGGTTGGACGGCTCCGAGCCAATCTTGGCCGCGGGCGTGTCCGTGGGCGCCCCCTTCGGAGGCGGCTGCGCATCACCGGTGGGCTTCTTCGTGTCGTTGTCGCTCACTGCTCGACCTCGCCGCCGATCATGTTGATGGTGTCAAACGTAGGGATGAGGTCCGCCAGCATCTTGCCTTCGATGATGTGGGGGACGGCCGCGAGCACCGGGAAGCCCGGGGCGCGAACGTGGACCTTGTAGGGACGGCCGCGGCCGTCGCTCACCAGGTACCAGCCCAGCTCGCCGTTGGAGGCCTCGGTGGCGTCGTACACCTCGCCGGCGGGCACCTGGATGCCCTCCATCACCAGCTTGAAGTGCGACATCACGCCTTCGATGGTGCCGTAGACCTCGGGCTTGGGCGGCAGCGCGATGCGCCAGTCATCCACGATGATGGGGCCCGCGGGGATGGTGTCCATGGCCTGGCGCAGGATGCGGATGGACTGACGCATCTCCTCGAGCCGGACCAGGTAGCGGTCGTAGTTGTCGCCGTGCTCGCCCACCGGGATGTCGAAGTCGAACCGGTCGTAGACCCAGTAGGGCTTCGTCTTGCGGATGTCGTAGTCCACGCCGCACGCGCGCAGCGCGGGGCCGGTGTAGCCGTACTCGATGGCGTCCTCGGCGCTGATGACACCCGTGCCCTTCGTGCGGTCCACGAAGATGCGGTTGTTCGTCAGCAGGCCTTCCATCTCGTCGAGCAGCGCCAGTCCCTGGTCCAGCGTCTTGTGGACGCGGGGAATCCAGCCCTCGGGCAGGTCGCGGTTGCTGCCACCCACGCGGCCGAAGCTGGTGGTGAGGCGCGCGCCGGTCAGCTCGGCGGTGCGGTCATGGAGCAGCTCGCGGAACTCCATGGCGAGGAGGAACGGCGCGAAGCCGCCCATCTCCAGGCCGGTGGCGCCCACGCACGTCAGGTGGTCCGTCAGGCGGTGGAGCTCGGAGCCGATGACGCGGATGTACTGGGCGCGCTCGGGAATCTCCAGGCCGATGAGCTTCTCCACGGCGTTGAGGAACCCGAAGTTGTTCATCATCGCGGACAGGTAGTTGAGCCGGTCCGTGTAGGGCAGGCACTGCGTCCACGTGACGTTCTCGCAGCTCTTCTGGAAGCCGCGGTGCAGGAAGCCAATCTCAGGGTCGATCTTGACGATCGTCTCACCCTCGAGCTCCACCTTCAGCCGCACGGTGCCGTGCGTGGCCGGGTGGGAGGGGCCCATGTTGATGACCATCCGCTTGGTCTGGAGGTGGGCGTCCAGCTCCGACTCGTGGGCGTACGCGTCGGTGTCGGGGTTCGGCGCTTCGGGCTTGAGGGTGTCAGCCATGGATGTCCTCGCTCAGGAGAGCCCGCTGGTGCCGGGACCGCGGAAGATGTCCTTGATGGGGCGCTCGGGGATGAGCGGCTGCCGGTCACGCAGCGCGTAGTCCTTGCGCAGGGGGTGCCCCTCGAACTCGTCGTAGAGGAGGATGCGGCGCAGGTCCGGGTGCCCGTCGAAGCGGATGCCGTAGAAGTCGAAGGTCAGCCGCTCCCACCAGTTGGCGCCGCGGAAGAGCGGCACCAGGGTGGGCACCACCGGGTTGGCTTCGCTCACCCGCACCTTGAGCCGCACGTGCTCGTGCCGCTTGAGGGAGTAGAGGAAGTAGACGACCTCGAAGCGAGGGTCGTTCTCCGCCAGGTGCAGCCGATCCACGGCGTCGATGGAGCCGAACAGCTTGAACTCCAGCTCCGGGTCGTTCTTCAGGAACGCGGCGACCTTCGGGAGCGAGTCTGCATGGATGACGGCCCAGGCGCCTCCGGTCCGATCCACGTAGCGATCCGCCACCGCCTCTGGGAGCTGGGCGGAGACCCTGTCCAACGCGAAAGTGCTCAAGGGTGCCCCAATGACTAAGGGAGAAGAATCCGCGGCTTTATAAGGAGCCCTCGGCGGGTGCGTCAACGTAAACCCTCAACCATGTAGCCCACTTAGGAGGCCCAGAAGCGGGCGTTGCGCGAAAC
>NZ_SRLV01000088.1:0-37092 GCF_006518205.1 Myxococcus sp. CA005
ACCTGGAACAGCGGCGGAAAGCGGCCGTGCTCTTGTTTCAGCATCAATGAACGCGCCCGGCGCCGGATGCGGTTGATGCCCAGCAGGACGTACAGCACCCCGCCCAGCACCGGCACCAGCCACGCCAGTCCCACCCAGCCCACCGCGGCCCGCACGTCCCGCTTGTGCAGCACCGCATGGGCGCTGGCCACCACGCTGATGAGCACGGTCAGCGCCGCCACCACATGGGGCCAGGCCACCTCCAACCACGCGGGGATGTCGAACAGGTGCATAGCGAACGGCGGGGTCCTCCTGTTCCGCCTATCACGCCCGCATGGAGCGCGCAGTCCTCAGCGCCCCTGGGCGTCGGGAATCAACCCCCACGGCCGTCATCCCCCGTGTCGGCGCTGGCTGAATGAATCCGGCCCTGCTGTGGTGAGAGGGTTGACGCAGGCTGTCTGGGAATGCATCTTGCCAATGTCTGGCGTTTTGCAACGGGTGGTTTTCTCCCCGGGCGCAGCGGACCTGACCCACGGGGCAGGTGACCGATAAACAGACAGCACTGTCTGGTTTGGATGCGACTGCCTCGAAAGGAGCGATTCCTCCGTGCCGACGCCACGTTGCCGGGCGCGCCGTCAGGAGTTTTTACGTCCTTTGACTTCAAACATGGAATGTCGCTAGTCCATGCAATGCAGTGAAAGCTTGCTTTGTCCTCTAGGCGTCGGATTGGCGCGGCGGTTGCTCAAGGGCGGAGCGCTCCAGGCCGCGGCTGGCGGAATCGCCGGGCGGCGGGTGCGTCCCCCGAAGTAGGCGTCAGAGGAAACCCCAAGATGCTCAAGTTCCGCTCCGTTGCGCTGGTTGCTGGTGTGGCCCTTCTCGGTTCCGCGTGCGGTGGCCCGGAGGCCTCCGAGTCCGAGCCGACGAAGATGACGTGGGAGGAGTTCCGGGCCTCGGTGTACGAGGATCCCGAGGGTAAGCTGATTTTCGACGGCGACATGGCGCTGGACAGCGAGGAGGAGCTGCGCGCCTTCTTCGACAACCACGTCGCGGCGGAGACGGGCACCAGCCGGGGCGGCCTGGCCGTCTACAATACGAGCCCCACCAAGGCCCTCAGCGGGGACGTGAAGTGGAGCGCCACCCAGGCGCGTAACCTCACGTACTGCGTCAGCAGCACCTTCTCCGGCAACAAGGCGCGCGTGGTGACGGCGATGAACAGCGCCACGGCGGCCTGGGAGGCCACCGCGAACGTCAACTTCACCCACGTGACCGCGCAGGATGGGGCCTGCACCGCTTCGAACAACAACGTGCTCTTCGACGTGCGTCCGGTGAACTCGGGCGGCCAGTACCTGGCGCGCGCCTTCTTCCCGAACTCGGGGCGCTCGGGCCGCAACGTGCTGGTGGACAACACCGCCTTCGGCCCCATCTCGCCCTGGACGCTGGAGGGCATCATGCGCCACGAGCTGGGCCACGTGCTGGGCTTCCGTCACGAGCACACCCGCTCCACGGGCAGCTGCTTCGAGGACAACGCGTGGCGCGCCCTGACGTCGACGTATGACCGCGCGTCCGTCATGCACTACCCGCAGTGCGCTGGCACCCAGACGGGGGACCTGGTGCTCACCACCCTGGACAAGCAGGGCGCTCGCGCGCTGTACCCGTAGTCTCACGATGCAGGACCGCCGCCCTGGCCGCGCCGTGAGGCCCGGTCAGGAAGGCGCGCTGGCTGGAGGGCACCCCTTGCTCGGGCGGGTGCCTTCCGGCCTCATCGTGCTCGCGTGGGGCCCGTCGTCAGGACGGCGCGCCGATGCCCAGCTCGTCGCCCGCGCGTTGCGGCTCGAAGAAGATGAGCGTCTTCACCTGGTCCGCGTCCTCGATGTCCAGGCACTCCAGCTCGCCGCTCTCGCTCTCGTCCGCGTAGATGTGGTCGGGCTTGAGGATGCGGTGGGTGACCTCTCCGCCCGGCCGGCCCACGATGATTTCCACGGAGCCCTGGTCGCTCCCCTTCGACTCGAGGGCAATCTCCACCAGCGGCAGCCTGCCGGCGAGCGGCTGGTCGCCGAAGTCGACGCTCTCCGTCTCGATGCGCACCCAGTGGTCGCGCTCCAGGTTGCTCAGCAAGGCGAGGTAGTCCCCCCAGCCTTCCCTGGGTATCTCCCGAGTGTGATGCATGTGTTTGCCCTCCGGATTCCGTTGCTCAGCAAAACCGTAAGGCTTGTGCGTGCGGGGTGTGGAACGGGCCTGCTTCCCTGGCACGTCACCTGGCAGGGAGGCGCGCGGCTACACCCGCCGCGCCTGGACCTCGCCGGCCTCCAGCGTCAGCCGGAGCGTGCCGTCGTTGTCTCGGTGGCCAAAGTGCTCGTAGGCGGCCCGCTCCAGCAAGGGGGCGAGCGTGGTGCGCAGCCCTCGTGCGCCCGTCTCCCGCTTGAGCGCGCGGGCCACCACGAACTCCCGCACCTCGGTGTCCACCTGCAGGCGCAGCCCTTCCTGCTCGAACTCGCGCTCGTAGGCACGCAGCACGTTGTGTTGAAGGATGTCGTCCAGGGTGCCCGCGTCCAGGGGCGAAAAGGAGACCAGCCGGTTGAAGCGGCCAATGAGCTCCGGGATGAAGCCGTAGCGCGCGAAGGCGGTGGTCTGTTCCAACTGCTCCTCCGTCACTCGCGTGGCGATGCTCTCCACCCGCGCCGGGAGCGGTTCGCGGCCGAAGCCCAGGTGTTCGCTCCGGGCCAGCCCCTCCGCGGTGGCGCTCAGGCCACTGAAGGCGCCGCACGCGATGAAGGTGACGCAGGCCAGCTCCATGGTGTCGGGCCGCTGGCGGCTGGTGAAGCCGAAGTCGGGCGGGAAGTCCGCGCTGGGGGCGGACAGCATGTGCAGCAGGCTGCGCTGCACGCCGAAGCCGCTGACGTCCTTCGTGGTCTGCTGGCCGGCGAAGCGGCTGTCGGAGCGGCTGGTGGCGAGCTTGTCGAACTCGTCCATGCACACCACGCCGCAGCCGGCCCAGGCCGCGTTCCGGTCCGCGGCTTCGTACAGGCGCGACAGCAGCGTGCTCACGTCGTCGCCCACGTAGCCCGTTTCGGAGAACTGCGTGGCGTCCGCCAGCACGGTGGGAACGGCGAGGATTTCGCGGAACAGCAGCTCCACGAGGAACGTCTTCCCTGAGCCGGTGGGCCCCAGGAAGAGGCAGTTCTCCCGCATGCCCGGTTCGGGGGCGAGCCCCTCCAGGAACAGGTGACGGATGCGGCGCAGGTGCCGGTACGCCAGCACGGATGCCGCGCGGCGCGCCTCCGTCTGCCCCCGGTAGCCGAGGTCCGACAACCGCTCGTCGATTTCGCGGGGAGAGAGGACCTCGATGGCGGCGACGCGCGCGCGCACGTCCTCGTCAGGCGATTCGGGCAGCGGCTCCAGGCCAGGGTGGGTGATGCTCATTCCAGGGGACTCCAATCAGGGGCGGGTGGCCGCCGGCGGGCGCATCATCCTGGCGGGGCGCGGGGCCGACAAGGCGGGTCGCGCGCCTGCTCACGGCCGTCTTCCAACCCGGGGTGTCGTCGTCACGAACACCGTCGGCCGGTTCCCATTCCTTCCGGGCACCATGCCTACCCGTGAACATCCGCCGCGCGGCGGGCGCGTCCGGCCACACGGAGTGCTCCTCAAGGGCAGGGGTGACGCATTACAGGGACATGCCCATGGGTCCAGCGGATGAGTCTCGGGCAGCGCGGTCGAAGGCCCCTCTCTTGGGGGCGTGGGTGGAGGCGGGTGAGCGGGTGCGGTGGCGTGTCTGGGCGCCCGGCCACCAGCGCGTGGAGGTGGTGCTGCACGACGCGCAAGGCAATCCGGGCCGCGTCTTGCCGATGACGCCGGAGCCCGGCGACTGCTTCGGTGCGGTGCTGGAAGGGCAGGGCGCGGGGCTTCGCTACAAGCTGCGCGTGGATGGCGAAGGCCCCTTCCCGGACCCGTGGTCGCGTTCGCAGCCCCAGGGCGTGCATGGGCCGTCCGAAGTGGTGGTGCCCGACTTCGCCTGGACGGACGCGGGCTGGAAGGGCGTGGCGCCGCAGGCGCTGGTCATCTACGAGGTGCACGTGGGCACGGCCACGCCCGAAGGCACCTTCGAGTCGCTCATCCCGCGTCTGGCCGGCCTCAAGGAGCTGGGCATCACCGCGCTGGAGCTGATGCCGGTGGCGTCCTTCCCGGGACGCCGCAACTGGGGCTACGACGGCGTGAGCCTGTTCGCGCCCCAGCAGGCCTACGGCGGTCCGGAGGGGCTGCGCCGGTTGGTGGACGCCGCGCACGCGCACGGGCTCGCGGTGCTGATGGACGCCGTCTACAACCACTTCGGACCGGATGGGAATTACCTGCGGGTGTATTCGCCGCACTACTTCACCGGCCGCCACCACACGCCGTGGGGCGACGCGGTGAACTACGACGGCGAAGGCAGCGCCCACGCGCGGACCCAGGTGCTGGCCAACGTGGAGATGTGGATTGCTGACTACCACCTGGACGGCCTGCGCCTGGACGCCGCGCACGCCATCATCGACGACGGCACGCCGCACCTGCTCACCGAGGTCGCCGAGCGGGCGCGGGCCTGCGCGCCGGGCCGGAAGGTGCATGTCATCGCCGAGGACGAGCGCAACGAGCGGCGCCTGATGCGCCCCGCGTCGGAGGGCGGCCTGGGGCTGGACGGCGTGTGGGCGGATGACTTCCACCACCAACTGCGCCGCGCCTTCGCGGGGGACAGCGACGGCTACTACCAGGACTACACGGGCAACACGGAGGACCTGGCGCGCACGCTGAACCAGGGCTGGTTCTACGAAGGGCAGGTGTCGAAGAACCTGGGCCATGCGCGAGGCACGAAGGCGGATGGGCTGGAGCCCTGGCGCTTCGTCCACTGCATCCAGAACCATGACCAGGTGGGCAACCGTGCCTTCGGCGAGCGGCTGGGGCACGACGTGAGCCCCGCGGCCTTCCGCGCCATGAGTGGACTGCTGCTGCTGTCTCCCTACACGCCCATGCTCTTCATGGGGCAGGAGTGGAACGCCAGCACGCCCTTCCTCTACTTCACCGAGCACCACGCGGAGCTGGGCAAGCTCGTCACGGAGGGCCGGCGAAAGGAGTTCGCCGGGTTCGCGCGCTTCGCGGGCGCGGAGGTGCCGGACCCGCAAGCGGACGACACCTTCACCCGCTCTCAACTGGACTGGGCGGAGGCGGAGCAGCCAGGGCATGCGGGCGTGCGAGCGCTCTACCGGGAGCTGCTCCGTCTGCGCGCATCGGAGCCCGCCCTGCGCGAGACGGGGCGGGGCTCCTATGCGGCCCGGGCCCTGGGGCCGGACGCACTGGTGCTCGAACGGCGTGGGGGCGGCCAGCGACTGCAGGTGTTGCTCAGCCTGCGCGGCGCGCTGGATTATCCGGTGCCCGCCGGCTCGGCGCTGGTGCTGTGGACTGAAGACGCTTGCTTCGGCGGCTCCGAAAAATTGCAGCCATTGAAGCAAGACACGGTGCGGTTGAAGGGTTCGGCTCTGGCTGTGATAAGACTTCCCGCCAAAGACTGAGAAACGCGCCGTGTTTCATTGCATGTATCGCTGCAGGGCGAGCGGGCATGGCTGAAAACATGCTCAAGAAATGTCGTGGGAATTCCATATCGACTCAAAGGGTATTGGGGCCCGCAGTCCGTCGTTGAGTCGGTAACACCTCTGGCCGCTCCTGGAGAAAGCCTCCGCGCGTCAGCGCGGGTGCCTCCTTCCGGACGGCAGGAGAAATGGAAGTCCACGCGCCGCGGGGGGAACGCGGCGCTCCGGAAAGGCTCCTGGCCGCTCCGATGTGTCGCGGAAGCTCGCGGCCTCACTTGAGGTAGTCACTTGAATCGACAGCACTCGACTTCGTCCCTGGGGGGATGGAAGCGCTTCCGCACGTCTGTCACCGCGTTCTCGCTGGCCGTCGGCGCGTTCGCGACGCCCGCGCTGGCCGCTGGAGGCTTCGTCTCCGCCACCGCCAGCTCCTATGACGCTCCCACCCCTCCCTCGATGGCGGTGGACGGCAACAAGGCCACGCGCTGGTCGGCCTCGGGCGCGGGCCAGTGGATTCGCGGCGACATGGGGTCGGTGAAGCCGCTGAACGGCCTGGACATCGCCTGGTTCCGTGGCAACGAGCGCATCAACCTCTTCGACATCGCCACGTCGACGGACGGGACCACGTTCACCCGCGTCTTCGTGGGCATCTCCTCCGGGAAGTCGGCTGACTTCGAGCGCGTCACCTTCCCCACGGTGAACGCCCGCTACGTGCGCGTCACCTTCTACGGCAGCACCCAGACGACCTGGGGCAGCATCACGGACATGGCGGCCCTCTCCGGCGCCACCATCCCGGACCCGGAGCCGGAGAATCCGGACCCGGAGAATCCGGACCCGGAGAATCCGGACCCCGGCCCGGGCTCCACGCAGGACAAGTTCGGCGTGACGATGCTCTACCCGACCAAGTCGGGCGGTGAGCAGTGGTTCCTGGCGGACAACGCGACGTCGGACAAGCGCTTTGACCCGCAGAACACCATCACCCGCAACTCGGACGGCTCCTGGAAGATGAAGAACAGCAAGGTGCGCATGTCCGTGTTCACCTCCACGGGCTACAGCGCGTCCAAGATTCCGACCTATGACCGTGACGTGCTGGCCAGCCGAGGCTACATGCAGGCGGCGAACGACTGGCGGAACGTGGAGATGACGGGCTTCATCAAGGTCAACTCCACGTCCGACGTCTCGGACAACTTCGCCTGGTACGCGCGTGGCGGAAAGCACAACGACAACAACTCGGGCTGCGAGGGCAGCAGCTACAAGGGCTCGCTGCACTATGACGGCCGCGTGCGCTGGCAGAAGGAGACGTGGCACGTCTCGTACGAACAGGCGGCGTACAAGTCCGGAACGTCCGCGCTCCGCGGCCGCTGGGTGGGCTTCAAGTCGGTGATGCGGAACACCAAGGTCAACGGCAAGGACGCCGTGCGCCTGGAGATGTACCTCAACGAGAACGCCGACAAGAAGACCTGGAAGAAGGTCTACGACATGGTGGACTCGGGTAGCTGGGGTGGCGACGCCAGTCACTGTGGCGGCGCGGTGAACGCCATGCCGATTACCTGGGGCGGCCCCATCGCGGTCTTCCGCTGGGACAGTGCCACCGACGTGGACTTCAAGTGGATGTCCGTGCGCGAAATCCCCGCGGAGCAGTGAACGGCTGACGACAGTTGGCGCCCGCCCCGGTACTCCCAGGAGTGCCGGGGTGGGGCGTTTTCAGCGCATCCGATGGGGGCCATCAACGCCATCCGGCCTCCTGGTGGATTCCCGCTGTCGACAGGGGCCCCTCTCCCGTGTTCTGGATTCGGCCCGATATGGCCATGAACGTCCAGACCGCCACCGACTCGTCCGACCGCATCTGGGAGCAGGAAATCCTCCCCGCGCTCGAGCGCTACATTCGTATCCCCAACAAGTCGCCCGCCTTCGACCCGGACTGGGTCCGCTCCGGCCACATGGAGGCCGCCGTCCAGCTCGTCGCGGACTGGTGCCTCGCGCAGGCCCAGCACCTGCCCGGCCTGGTGCTGGAGGTGGTGCGCCTCAAGGACGAGAAGGGCCGCGAGCGCACGCCGGTCATCTACATGGAGGTGCCCGGGACGAAGGGCGACGACACCATCCTCTTGTACGGCCACCTGGACAAGCAGCCGGAGATGACGGGTTGGCGCGAGGGCCTGACGCCGTGGACGCCGGTGCGCGAGGGCGACAAGCTCTACGGGCGCGGCGGCGCGGATGACGGCTACTCCGCCTTCGCGTCGCTCACCGCCATCCGCCTGCTGCGCGAGCAGGGCCTGCCGCACGCGCGCTGCGTGGTGCTCATCGAGGCGTGCGAGGAGAGCGGCAGCTACGACTTGCCGGCCTACATCGAGGCGCTGGCGCCGCGCATCGGCAAGCCGTCGCTGGTGGTGTGTCTGGATTCCGGCTGCGCCAACTACGAGCAACTGTGGATGACCACGTCGCTGCGCGGCATGGTGGCCGGCAACCTGCGGGTGGACGTACTCACGGAGGGCGTGCACTCCGGGGACGCGAGCGGAATCGTCCCGTCGTCCTTCCGCGTGCTCCGGCAGGTGCTGTCTCGCGTGGAGGAGGAGGGCACGGGCAAGGTGCTGGTGGAGGCCCTGCACACGCAGATTCCGGAGGCGCGGCGCGACCAGGCCCGCGCGGCGGCCAAGGTGCTGGGGGAGGAGGTCTTCACCAAGTTCCCCTGGGTGCCCGGCATCCGCCCCATGTCGGACGACGGCGCGGAGCTGGTGCTCAACCGGACGTGGCGTCCGGCGCTGTCCGTGACGGGCGTGGACGGCATGCCGGCGCTCAACAGCGCGGGCAACGTGCTGCGGCCCTTCACCACGGTGAAGCTGTCCATGCGCATCCCGCCGCGCGTGGACCCCAAGGCGGCCATGGATGCGCTGACTCAGACGCTGGTGAAGGACCCGCCTTACGGCGCGACGGTGACGTTCGAGGGTGAGAAGTCCAGCACCGGCTGGGACGCGCCGCCGCTGGCCTCCTGGCTGTCGAACGCGGTGGAGTCCGCGTCCGCCACCTACTTCGGCCGGCCGGCCATGGCCATGGGCGAGGGCGGCACCATCCCCTTCATGGGCATGCTGGGCGAGCGCTTCCCGGAGGCGCAGTTCCTCATCACCGGCCTGCTGGGCCCGGGCAGCAATGCCCACGGTCCCAACGAGTTCCTCCACATTCCCACGGGCAAGAAGCTCACCTGCTGCGTGGCCAGCGTCATCGCCGACCACTTCAAGCGGTAGGCGGCTTCCGCCGGGCCCGCCTCCCAGGCTGGGGGGCGGGCGCCTCGTCCAGCGCTTCGTCGGTGAGGCGCACGGTGCGGCGGTTCCAGGAGAACGTCAGGCGCTTGCCCGTCTCCGGCCAGTCGAAGGACACCGCGCCCGTGCGGCGGTCCTTCGCCAATGACAGACGCACGCCCCACTGGGGCGCCTCCTGGACGCGGTGGCGCAGGTCCTGGGCGACGGCGTCCACCGCATCCCGCAGGGCCACGCCCAGGTTCATCAGGCCGAGCTGTTCGCCGTTCAGGATGTGCGGGGCAGGGGGCGGTGTGGACCCCAGGAACTGTTGCTCGCCCACGGGCCGGAAGGCCGCGGACGTGGGCGGCGCATCCATCATCAGCAGGGGACCGCCGTCCGCCTTGCGGAAGAAGTACGGCACGTCGTAGCGGCCCAGTTGCTCGCGCTCCTCGGGGCTGAAGCGCACGCGGCCCCGGTCGCTGGCGCCGGGCACCTGCCCTGAGGAGGCCAGCATCATGTGCTCCAGCGGCGCGTCATACGCGTCCGAGGGTTTGACGAGCACGCGGACATGGTGCCGCCGCGCCGCGCGCGCGAGGAAGGCCGTCACGCGTTCGTGCTCCATGAGCAGCTTGGTCCACACGTCGAACATGCCGCGCAGGAAGGGCAGCAGGTGGGCCGCGTAGCCTACGTGGCCGTCTGTGTCCGCCACCACGGAGCGGGCCTCCTCCCGGGCCCACGCGCGCCTTCGCGGGCGAAGCTGGAGCGCGCCGTTCCGGGTGGGGAAGAAGCACAGCAGCGGACCGCCGGTGGTGCACCACCAGGCGCGCCACTCGAAGCCGACGTGGTGGTTGCCGCGCCGGTTCCCCGCTGAAATCAGCCCTGTCTCCGGGAGCCGGCGCACGGGACAGAAGAACAGCTCCAGGTCCACCAGGTAGGGCAGGGGCTCGCGTTGACCGCGCCGGACGCCCACCACCAGGTTGCTGCCCTGCAGGTCCGCCGCGCCCACGGCGAAGCACGTGCCGGTGAGGGCGCCCGCGTGGTGCCAGAAGCGCGCGGCCTGGGGCGGCGGCAACTGGCAGCCGTGGAGCCTCAGTTGGGGCGAATCGCGGAGGACGCCCCACTGGCGGGGACGTTCAATCCAGTCCTGCCAGTTGTACGTGAAGGCGTCCCTGCCTCGTCCGCGCAGGACGCGCAGGGTGGGGAGCCGCACCGCTCCCGAGGCCGCCGGGAGCTGGTTGACCCAGGCGAAGAAGGAACGTGGGCCACGCCGCTCCGGCTCCGCCAGGAAGAGGGCCTCTCCGCTCGCGGGCCGGGGCTTGTACGCCAGCGCGCCGCCCCGGCGGAACTGGACGCGCAGGACGTGCTGCCGCCCGTTGTGCGTCTCCTCGGGGTTGGCCCAGAGCTGGGTGACGGGGCCCTCGAAGCCCGCGCGGCGGAAGACGCCGGCCTTCAGGTCGCGTGTGAGCCGCTTCGTGAAGAGGCCGAAGAAGGCCAGGAACCCGTCCCTCAGGCGGAGCAGCCCTGGGTGGGGCCCCTGTGTCGCCGGGGTGGCGGCGCACAAGGTGAAGGCATCCGTCAGCACCGGGCCGAACAGCGCCGCGTTGGTGAGCCGCACGACGCGCGCGCCGAACAGGCCCGGGTGTCGCCGGGCAATGGCGTCGCACCCGTCGCCCAGGGCTTCATAGAAATCCACGAGCGGCCGGAAGGCGGGCTGTGAGAGCAGGGCGCCCAGCCGCGCGGCGTCACTGGCACCTTGGAAGGCGCGCGCCGCTTGCAGCACACGCTCGGGGCCGGGCCGGACAATGGGCGGGAAGCAGTCGCTGGCCTCGGGGCCCTTGCGGACGGCCTCCAGGAGGCGGCGGGTCTGCGGAGGAAAGCGGGGTGGGGCGGCTGGAGGTGTTGGTGCAAGGGATGGCAGCACATGCGCCCTTCGCGTCATCAGTCGGCCCTGGCCCGGTGGGGCGAAAATAGAAACGCGCGGCCCGGCGAGGCCGGGACGCGCGTGTGACGTGTTCAATCAGGCGCCAGCGGCGCGTGTCCTAGACGCAGTACATGAAGCGCGAGCAGGTATTGAACACGTTGGCGGAACCCGCGGGCTTCGTCGTCTTGTTCAGCTCCCGAAGCGCCTGGGTCAGCTTCTTGGTCTGCTTGGACGCCTTCGTCTTCGTCTTCGCCTTCACCATGGGAATCCTCCACACGTTGGGGTCAGACAGCTCAAGCATGGTAAAGTGTGTAATTCGCTTGAGTCAAGTTGAGATGTCTTTGCTGGCTACGTCATCGGCCTGCCAGTTGGATGGCTCGAAATGTCAGTAGAATTTCCAGCATCCGACGCATGCCCGCCCGCGTCGCGGGCAGCGGTTTCAAGGCGCGGAGCGGCAGGTCGCCTCGCGAGGGGAAGGGGTGCAAGAGTTCACCCACGCTTACCGTGCGCGCCGTGTTCAATGTCGCGACAAGTTTATTCACCGGCTGCCGAAGGCCTGAAACATGCAATGCGTTGCCATTGGCTGAGCAACACCAACCCGTTCCTGTTTTCTCCAGCAGGATGGGGAAACTTTTATTCCCGTGAAGAATGTCTGTGTCCTTGAGGGGCCGCCGTCTCGCGGGAGGTGGTGGGGGCTCGAGGCCGCCCGCGGAGCGCCGGTTGAGCCACAGGGTGCGGATGTGGGCCTGCGTTCGTGCGTCACGGCTGTTTTCGCGCAAGGTGTTTGCGGCCTGCCGCAGGGCGGCGGGCAGCTCACGCGGCAGCACGCCGTCGCCGTCGAGCACGCCCGGTACCAGCGCACGGCCACGCACCGTGTCGCGAGTGCGTGGTGCGTTGCTGTGGCCTGGGCCCACGAGGTCCTCCACGTCATAGCGGGCCTGGTGTCCGGTGACGGGGATGCCCACGTTGACGCTGGTGGCGACGTCCCGGCTCGCGCTCTCTCCGACGTGGTAGTAGCTGGCGGGCCAGTAGAGGATGTCGCCGGGCCCCACCTCCGCGGTGAAGGACTTCGCCAGATAGGGCGCGTAGTCCACCAGGGTGGTGACGGGCATGCTCCAGGGACGCTTGGCCCAGAAGCGCATCCGCTTGCGGCCCCGGATGGCGAAGAGGAACGTGGTGAAGCGGTCCAGGTGGACGCCCACCGGACTGTGCTCGTAGTTCCCATGGAACAGCGTGGTGATGCCGCCTGACAGGGGCAGCCCCACGCGCCGCCAGAGGTCGGAGAAGAAGGCCCGCTCGCGGGACCAGAGTCCGAAGCCGTGGGAATGCAGCAGGGAGATGATGAGCGCGTAGCGACGTGTTCCCAGCGCGTCCGCGAGCCGCGAGTCGTAGCCGTCCAGCGAGCCGTCGGTGTCGCGGGGAAGCCAGGGCCCGAGTTGGACGGGCTGCCCCTGGTCGATGGTGAACTGGACGTCCGTGCGCGCCTCGAGCGCCGTGGGCGGCTCCATGGCGCCGCGCGAGGCCCCGAGCGCCGCGTCGAACACGTCCGTGTCCATGAAGGGATTGATGCCCGTCGCCTGGTAGAGCACCGGCCGCTGGTTCCAGTAGCGCGTGACGAAGGTGTCCCAGTCGAACCGGCGCTGGAGGTCGATGCGGGCCATCCGTCATGCCTCCTTCGACGGCACGCGCTCGATACCGCGCAGCGCATGAAGGGTTTCCAGCAAGGCCCGCACCTGCTCGCGTTGGGACGCGCCTCGCCCCAGGCCGCACAGGGCGCCCACCCGCACGGGGACGCCCGGTGCCAGCGCGTCCAGTACGTGCGCCGCGAAGGGGCCTGGACCGGCGAACGCGTGGCCGTTGACGGCCCATAGCCACTGCCCCGGGCTGTCCAGCATCCGCACCACGCGGCCCGGCGGCGTCTTCCGCACGTAGGCGTCTTCTTCCAGGGGCTCGTGGGCACGCGGCGGAGGCACCGGCTCCAGCGCGGAGGCGCTGACGCGCTGGGCCCACGCGATGCGCAGCAGTTGCCGCAGGTCCGGGCCGTGCGTCACGGCCCGCAGCGCGCTCGCGGTGTGCGCCAGTCGTGGCACGGGCGTGCGTCCACGCGTCCCGGGAAAGGGCAGGTACGGGACGGCGTCATCCGCCTCACCCTGGTTCTCCAGGAGCTTCACCGCCAGGGCCTTCACGGCCTCCAGGGGCTCGCTGCCGCGCACCGGAATCCACAGCCGCAGCACCAGGGCGCCCTCGTCGCTCGCCTCCTCCTGCCAGACGTGGGACGGCGCATACAGCACGTCCCCCGCCTGGGCCTCCACCGTCCGGGCCTTGTGGGCGTCCTTCGTCCATTGGCGCACGCGCAGCCGCCCGTGGAGCACCGCGGTGAAGCGGGCATGGTGTTCCCGGCGCGCGGCGCCCTGCGGCGGCTCGGTGAAGCGTCCCAGCCACAGGTCGCTGATGATGGGCAGAACGGGCACGCCGACTCGCGCCAGCACGCCGTCGACGAAGGCGCGCACCCGCTCCCACTGCGCGTAGTCCAGCATGAGCGGCTGTTCCACGAAGCACTGGAAGCCGCGCGCCGCGCCGAGCTCGCGGCCGACGCGCTGGAGATACGCGGTGGCGTCCGCGTCCTGCTCTCCGGGCAGGAGCGTGCCGGGCGCGCGCATACGCGCGGTGTCCGCGAAGAAGCGCACGTCGGGCAGGGCGCCAAAGCGCGTACCGAAGCGGAATGGCGCGCTGATGGAGACGAGCCCCTGGAAGGCCTGCTCGGGCGGAATGAGCGGGGTGCCCAGCCGCAGCCGCGTGGGGGACTGCTCCCAGTGCGTGCTCGCGAAGCGGGCCCAGTCTTCGGGTGCGTGTCTCATCGGCGGGGATTCCACCATCGAAGTCTGACGGGTGGGCGAGCGCCCAGCGGCGGATTTCTTCACGCGCATGATGCCGTGCCCCGTGCCGGTGTTCTGGTAGGAGGCAACGCTGTCCTCCATCCGAAAGGTCAGGTCCGACGATGAAACTCTATTTCAACCCCAGAAGCCGCGCGGTCATTGCCAAGTGGATGCTGGATGAGTGCGGCGCGCAGTATGAAATCGTCCCCATCGACTTCGAGAAGAAGGAGAACAAGTCGCCTGAGTTCTTGAAAATCAACCCCGCTGGGAAATTGCCAGCCTTGGTGGACGGAGACACGCGGCTGTTCGAGAGCGCGGCCATCTGTCTCTACCTGGCGGAGAAATTCCCGGACGCGCAGCTCGCGCCGAAGCCGGGTGACAAGGACTGGGGGCGCTACCTGTCGTTGATGGTGTACTCCACGTCGCAGCTGGAGCCCTCCATGGGTGACCACCTGATGAAGCTGCCGACGGGGCCCGCGCGGGGCTGGACGGACTTCGAGACGGTGCTGAACGTCGTCGAGGGCGAACTGGGACAGGGGCCCTACCTGTTCGGTGAGCGCTTCACCGCGGCGGACGTGATGGTGGGTTCGATGTTCATCTGGATGCGCATCTTCGGCAGCCAGACGGGGCGTCCCGCGCTGGAGGCCTACATCGAACGGCTGCTGGCCCGCCCGAAGGGCATGAAGCTGGGCTGAGCGGCGCCTCGCGCGAGGTCGAAGGCCCGGACCTTCCGATGGGGACGTGTCCGGGCCTCCTGGCGGCCCAGGTGGGCCCGTGCGTCAGTCCAGAACGCCGATGGTCTTCGCGCGCGTGACGGCGGTGCCCACGCTGACGTAGCCCTTGTACCAGGACGTGTCCTTCGTCCCCAGCTTGTCCTGCTGGAGGTGCGCGTGGGGACCGGTGGAGTTGCCGGTGCCGCCGATGTTGCCCACCTGGCAGCGGTCACACGTGCGGCTGCGGGAGTCCGCCGTCTTGATGAAGTGCCACTGACGGAACGTCCAGCCGCTCGCCCAGGCGTGGCGTGCCTCGTTCTGGTTGCCGCTGCCGTTGCCGTTGCAGACGACGCCGGTGGTGCGGATGGTCACCGCCCAGTAGACGGAGCCCACCACGCCCGTCTCCGCGCCCCAGTAGTTGCAACGGCCGCCCGCGCCGATGTCCACCGCGCCGTGGAACGTGCCGCTGCTGTAGTTGGTCAGGGCCGTCACCGAGCCGGTGTGGGTGCCCTTGACGGTGTGCGCCGTCACGGACGCGGGGATGAGCGCCAGCGCGGCCAGCGCGGCCAGGGAGTTCTTCCAGGTGCTGCTACGCATGAGGTGTTCCTTTCAATGGACTGCCTGTCACGGAGCCTGCTGCAACCGCTGCTTCTCCCTCAGGAGCAGGCTCCACTCCTGAAGGCCCATGCCGAGAACCTGAATCCACGCGTCGGCCTCCTGCGCCAGGCGCGGGTCCATGGCGCGCATGCGTTGGAGGTCGGGAATCGCGCCCTCGAAGCCGAGCTGCGCGACGCTCTGGAGCAGCGCCTTGCGCACGCCCTCGTCCGTCTCCTCGCGGTACATGGCGAGCAGGGACTCGCGGGCGCCCTGCATCTGCTCCGCCGGGACGCCGCCCAGCGCGTTGACGGCGGCCTTGCGCACGCTCGCGTCATCGCTGCGCAGCAGGGACGTGATGCGGTCCGCGGACTCGGCGCTGATTTTCTCAGTGGAGAGGTTGTCCAGGATGCGCGCCGTCACCGCCGGGTCCGTGGAGGCCACCGCGGCTGTCACCGCCGTGTCCGCCGCCGGGCCGTACTGGCCGGCGTACACGTGTGCGTTGTCCTCGATGAGGTTGGTCGCCGCCTCCTGCCGCACCTGGGGCGACTCGTCCCGCACCATGCGCTCGTACAAATCACCGGTGCGCTCCAGCGCGCTGGTGCGCCGCATGGCCCGCAGCGTGGCGGCGCGCACGGACGGGTCCGCGTCGTGCAACGCGCGCTGTGCCACCACGTCCATGGCCTGGGTGTCCGCTTCACGTTCCGCGCGGGCCACCAGCGCCGCCGCCAGGTGTTCGGCCATGACGGGGTCTGTCTCCCGCGCGAAGGCGTCGCGCAGCTCCGCGTCCGGCAGCGTGACGGCGGCCTCGCGCAGCAGGGTGCGCAGGTAGCGCTGGTAGGACGGTGAGCCGGAGCCCAGTCCGCGGCGGATGTCATCCATCAACCCGCGCACGGAGCAGGTGCTGGCCCGGAGCGCGGGATGAGTGTCGGTGGAGGCCGCGTGCGCGTCGGTGGACAGTAGGGGGAAGAGGGGCAGCGTGAGCAGAAGGCAGAGGCGTTTCATGGAAGCTCCCGTGCTCAGTCGTGACCGACGAGACAGCCGAAGGGGTCCTGGTCGGGCAGGCTGTTCCAGAGCCGGACGAAGTCGTGGAGCCCGCTCGCGTAGAGCTGTTCGAAAATCTGGTAGATGGGCTGGAAGCGCGGGTCGGTCATCGCCATGTTGGCCATGACGGGCAGGGCCTCGCGGCCGGATGCGCGGGCGGCGAAGCGGAAGAGGGCCCACCGCACGCACGTCTCCTGCTCCCGGGCGAAGGCCTGGGCGAACAGCTCCAGCACCTGCTGGTTGTCTCCGGAGATGGAGAGGTTGTGCGCGGCGGCCTCGCGTCCGTCCGGGCTGCCCTCCTGCGTGAGCACCTTCGCGTACTGCGCGCGGGTGCGCTCATCCAGCACGGGCGTGGCGTGCATGGGCGTGGACAGCGCCAGGTAGCGAATCTGCTCGTCGGGGGACTCGGTGCCGATGGTGAGCAGCGCGTCCATGTAGGGCGCGGCGTTGCCCTTCGCCTCGAAGTCGCGCTTCATGACGCGGGCGATGGTGCGCGTGGCGGCCCAGCCCGCCTCGCCGGAGACGGGGTCCTTCGCGAAGGACGTCAGCGTGTTCAGCGCCGCTGGCTCGAAGCGCTTCTGTGTGTCCAGCGCGGCCAGGAGGCCCGCGCGCCGTCCGCCGTCGAGCGTGGCGTCCAGGCCCTGCGCCAGCAGCCGGGTGGCCACCTGGGCGTGGTGCACCGCCTCCGAGCCACGCAGCGCCGTCAGGAGGACGTCGAACTCGTCGGGCCCCGCGGTGCGCGCCCAGGACAACACCTCGCTCGCTCGGCCCGGGTCCTGGCCAATCAGCTCCGTCAGGCGCCCCGCCAGGTAGTCCGCGACCAGTGAATCCCCCGACGCGAGCAGCGGCGCGGCCCACGCGCGGAAGTTCTCCAGCGTCACCGCCGCGTCGAAGCGCTCGAGCTCGCGCCAGCACACGGCCTCGTCGAAGCGAGGGGGCGGCGGCTCTTCGTCGTGCGTCCCACCCGCGCCCGCGCGCCCTCCGTGGCCTCGCCCGCCGGATGCGGCCTCGCGGGCCGCCGCGGCGGTGCCGCCGGCTTCGGCATCGGACGACGCGCCATCGCCGCCACGCGACGACAGCAGCGCCACGCCTCCCACGAGCAAGGCCGCGCTCGCGAGCCACGCCAGCGCCTTGGGCACGCGACGGCCCGGAGCGGGGGCGGCGGAACGGTGGAGGGATTCTGGAGTCATGGCGCCTGGGCCTGTGAGGGGGTCCAATCCCCCTGAGGGCCCGGCGCGCGCGCCGTCTCAGAAAATCATTTCGCGCGGATTTTCCCGCGCGAGGCTCAGCGGCCCGTCTTGATGCCCAGGCCGCCGCCGCCCTGGCCGGGACTGGCGGGCCGCTTCGTCCCGGCGGTCGGCGTGCCCGGGACGGACTTGCCGCCTCCGGCGCGCCTCAGCTCCAGGCGCAGCTCCTCGTCCGTGGCGGACACCTGCCGTGTCACGGGCTCGTAGCCGTTGAGGGCCAGTGTCACCGACACCGGGGCGGCCCCGGCCTCCAGCTCCAGGCGCAGCGGTGTCTCGCCGCGCTCCTCGCCGTTGACGCTCACCCGGGCTCCAGGGGGCTCGGTGATGACGGGCAGCTTCACGTGGCGCGCCGGCTCGGGGTCCATGCTTGGAGGCGGCTGCGCTTCCGGCGCGATTTCCGGCTGGTGCGGTACGGCCACTTCCACCGGCGGACGGGCCGGGGTGGCGTCCGCGGGCGAGCGGAAGAAGACGATGCCCGCGCCCGCGATGAGCAGGCCCAGCCCCGCGGTGGCCACCGGGAGCCAGGGGATGCGTCGGGCCGGCTCCGGAGGCGGACGGGCCAGGGGCGCGGTGCCTCGCGTCTTCTCTTTCGGCTGCGGCGCGGCGGCGGTCTGCCGCGAGCGCGTCCCGGGGACGGCGCCATGGGGGGAGCCGCGCATGGCCCGCGACGCGGAGGAGCGCCCCGCGGGGCCCAGCAGCCCCGGCACGCCGCTGAGCGACGAGTTGGAGCGCGAGTCCAGGTCCGCGTCCTCCGCGAGCTGGTCCAGCTTCGCCGGGTCCGTCTCATGGGCGATGCGGTCCGCGTAGAGCTCCCGCAGGAAGGCGGCCAGGTGCGCGCTGCTGGAGGGCAGCCGCAGATTGAGCGCGTAGTCCTCCAGCGCCAGCCGGAAGGCGCCGCAGTCCGGGTAGCGCTGGTCTGGCGAGGGCGCCAGGGCCTTGAGCACCACTTCATCCAGGCCCGGCGGCAGGCGCGGGTTGAGCTGCGACGGCCGCGGCACCTGGCAGTCCTTCACCAGCCGCAGCGTCATCATGTCCGACTCGCCCTTGAAGAGGCGCTTGCCGGTGAGCAGCTCCCACATGACGACGCCCAGCGCGAACAAGTCACTGCGCGCGTCGATGGCGAGCCCGCTGGCCTGCTCCGGGGACATGTACGGGTACTTGCCCTTGAGGACGCCGGTGGCCGTGTTCTGACTGCTGGTGGCCGCCTTCGCCACGCCGAAGTCGATGACCTTCACCCCGCCGTCGAACCCGACCAGGATGTTCTGCGGCGACACGTCGCGGTGCACCAGCCGCAGCGGCTTGCCCTGGGCGTCACGCGCCTGGTGCGCGTAGTCGAGCCCGGCGGCCGCGTCCGCGATGATGCGGAGGATGAGTCCCACCGGCAGCGCCTTGCCCTGCGCGCGGGACGTCTTTTCCAGGCGGCGCACGTCGTCGCCCTGCACGTACTCCATCGCCAGACAGTGGCGGCCCTCAATCTCTGTCAGGTCGAGGATGGTGATGAGGTTCGGGTGCGTCAGGCGCGCTACGAGCCCCGCCTCGTCCAGGAACATGGAGAGGAACTCATCATCCTCTGCGAGGTGGGGAAGGATGAGCTTGAGGACGACAAGTCGCTCGAACCCCGTCCCATGTTCGCGGGCCAGAAACACCTGACCCATTCCCCCAGAGGCAATCTTGCGTAGCAGCTCGTACTTACCGAATGGCACAGCCATGTGTGCCCGCCAGGATATCGCTCTTTCTTAGCTCGTGGGAATTGCTCAGTCGCGAATTACCCCACAGGGTTGGGAGCGAGCAGGCAGGCAGGCGTGAGCGGCCTGCCCGGCTTTCCGGGGTGAGTCAGGCTTTCATCTTGTAGCCGGAGCGCAGGACGGCGTAGGTGAGCGCGGTGGCCGCCACGGCGACGGCGAAGAGGATGCTTCCGGCGCCCAGGGGCGAATAGATGCTGCGGCCGAGCATGCCGTAGCGCAGCCCTTCCACCATGTAGACCATGGGGTTGAAGAGGCTGACGGTGTTCCAGGGCGCGGGCAGCTCGCGCACGGAATAGAAGACGCCGCCCAGGAAGGTGAGGGGCAGCATGACGAAGGTGGGGAAGAAGTTGATCTGCTCGAACTTCTCCGCCCACACCGCCGCGAGCATGCCCAGCACGCTGAAGACGTAGGACGACAGGATGAGGAAGTACGCGGCCACTCCCGCGTGCTCCAGGCTGAATCCGGTGAAGAAGGTGGCCACGGCCCAGGTGAGCAGACCCACCACGAGCCCGCGCACCATGGCGCCGCCGATGAAGCCCGCCATCAACTCACCGGGCCCCAGCGGCGCCACCAGCAGGTCCACCACGGTGCCCTGAATCTTGGTGATGAACAGCGAGGAGGAGCTGTTGAGGAAGGCGTTGTTGGCGATGCCGAGGAACACGAGCCCCGGCACGATGAAGTGCAGGTACGGCAGGCCTTCCACCGTCTGGACGCGGCCGGAGATGGAGACGCCGAAGACGATGAAATACAGCGTGGTGCTGATGAGAGGCGACAGGACGGTTTGCCCCGGCACGCGCATGAAGCGCCGGACCTCCTTCGCCAGAAGGGTCTTCATCCCAAGGACGTTCATGATGAGGGCTCAGGCGGCCTGCTGTGGGCGGCCACGGAGGATTTCGATGAGCACGTCCTCCATGCGAGAGCGGCGCGTCTCCACGTCGGAGATGAGCTGCCCTTCGGCATAGAGGGCGCGGAGCAGCTCGCCGGACGGGGCGCAGCCGTCGCGCTCCACGTAGGTGAGGGTGCGGCCGTCCTCGCTGAGGCGGGCGGCGAAGCGCTTGCCGGCCTCGGACAGGCCGGGCTGCGGCTGCTCGAAGGTGATGATGACGCGGCGCTCGCCGAAGCGGCGCAGCAGGGTGGCCTTGTCCTCCACCATGAGGAGGCGGCCTTCGTTGATGATGCCCACGCGGTCGGCCAGCTCCTCGGCCTCTTCCAGGTAGTGCGTGGTGAGGACGATGGTGGTGCCCTCTGAGGCGAGCTTGCGCACGTAGGTCCACAAGTCACGGCGCAGCTCCACGTCCACGCCGGCGGTGGGCTCGTCGAGGAAGACGAGGCGGGGCTTGTGCACCAGCGCCTTGGCGATGAGCAGCCGGCGCTTCATGCCGCCGGACAGCGCGCGCGTGTACGCGTCCTTCTTCGCGTGCAGGTTGAGGGCGGTGAGCACCTCGTCGATGCGCGCCTCATCCGCGGGGCGGCCGTAGAAGCCCAACTGGATGCGCAGCGATTCGGCCACGGTGAAGAAGGGGTCGAAGTTGATTTCCTGCGGCACCAGCCCGATGTCGTAGCGCGGACCCACCGGGTCCTGGTCCAGGTCCTTGCCGAAGACGCGGATGCTGCCGGAGGACTTCTTCACCAGGCCGCAGACGCTGCCAATCATCGTCGTCTTGCCCGCGCCGTTGGGGCCCAGCAGGGCGAAGATTTCACCGGGACGGATGGCGAGGTCCACGGTGTGAAGTGCCGTGAACTCTCCGTAACGCTTGGAGAGTCCCTGGAGTTCGAGGGCGGGGACGGACATGGGGCCCTTCCTGTAACACCTCCGGTCGCGCGGCGCTCGGCTTGTGTGCGGGCGTGGTGTCCGTCCCCGGCGACTCGCCAGCGCAAGTCGGGCAGGGTGGCGCGTCGCGTTGTCCACCCGGTGTCACTCCCACATGGCGATTTCCTGGAGCGTGCCCTCGCGGCACTGGAAGACCGCGAACGCTTCCGCGCCCTGCTCCACGCTGGCGAGGCACCGCACGAGCGAACGCTGGCCGCCGGGGTGCTGGACGGTGCCTGCGTAGCGCCGGTGCAGGTGGCCACAGAGGACCAGCCGGGGTTGGAGCGCGTCCACCAGCAGCCGCGCGTACGCGTTGCCGACGAGGTCGTGGCTCGCGCCGCGGCGCTGTCCCTGGAAGTCCGCGGCCTCCTCGGGCGGGATGATGCCGGAGGGCCAGTCATGCAGCAGGAGCACGTCCGCGCGCCCGAGCGCCAGGACTCGCTCGACGTCCTCTTCGTTGAAGAAGGTGAAGTCCTTGTTGGACACGTCGCCCATCGAGGCCAGCGGCGGGCGGGACTTGCAGAAGGTGGCTTCTCGGTGGATGCCGGACAGGCCCGCCACGCGGAGGCCGTTCAACTCCACCACGCCGCTCCGGCCCAGGTAGTGACAGTGCGGCGCCAGCGCGAATCCCTCGGGGTACAGGTCGAGGTGGCCGTAGGGCTCGTGGTTGCCGCCGATGAAGTAGACGGGCCAGGGGAAGCGGCGTCGTCGCTGGTGGTAGGCCGCGAAGTCCCCCAGGTGCCTGTACTTCGTGGGTGCGGCCATGGTGGCCAGGTCGGCGTTGTGACGGTGGGGCTCGAAGTCGCCCACCTGGAGCACGAAGTCGAGCGGCCTGCGGCTGCGTTCCTCCCAGGCAGTGAGGTGACTCACCATCTGGTGCATGTGCCCGTGGACGTCGCCCACCACGGCGAAGAAGAACGTCTGGGAGGAGAACATGGCGGTTTCCGTTCCGGTTCAGGCTTGAGTCGCGGGCGCGGACGGGGGCGGTGCTTCGGGACTGACGGGAGGGCAGTGTGCGGTGGCCTCAGAGGGCTCCGGCGAGGCGCGTTCGCAGGCGCCAGAGTCCCTCGTCGATGCGGTCCACCGTCACGCCGCCGTAGCCCAGCACCCAGCCATGGCGGGTGGGCGCCCCGGCGAAGTAGCCGGAGAGCGCTTCGATGCCGATGCCCGCGTCACGGGCTCGCCGCGTGAGCTCCCGCTCCAACCGAGCGCCGCCCCGCGTGAAGGTGACGCACAGATGCAGTCCGGCGACGGAGGGCAGTTGCTCAAGGGCGTCTCCAAAGTGGTGGCGGAGCTTCTCCGACAGCCGCGTGTGCCGTTGCTCGTACTCGCGCCGCGTCTTTCGCAGGTGCCGGGCCAGTGCTCCCGTGTCGATGAAGCGCGCGAGCGCCGCCTGCGCGGGAAGCTGGCTGTGCCAGTCCGTCACCTGCTTCGCCAGCCGGAGCTCTCGTTGGAGCGAGGGCGGCGCGACGAGGAATCCCAGTCGCAGCGCGGGGAGCAGCACCTTGGAGAACGAGCCCACGTAGAGGACGCGACCCGAACGATCCAGGCTGTGCAACGTCTCCAAGGGCCGGCCGCCGAAGCGGAACTCGCTGTCGTAGTCGTCCTCGATGACCACTGCGTCGCGCCGCCGTGCCCAGTCGAGCAGGGCCCTGCGGCGCGCGGGCGACATCACGATGCCCAGCGGGAACTGGTGGGACGGCGTGACGTAGACGAGGCGCGTGTCATCCGGCAGTGCCTGCACGTCAAGCCCCTCCTTGTCGACTGGCACCGGCACCACGTGGGCTCCGAGTGACTGGAACAGGAGCCGTGCGGGTGGGTAGCCGGGTTCCTCCACGGCGACGCGGTCTCCGGGCTCCAGCAGCACCCGGCCCGCGAGGTCCAGCGCCTGCTGCGCTCCATGTGTGATGAGCACGTCCGACGCTTCGGCACGAACGCCTCGGGAGACGCCCACGTGGCGTGCCACGGCCTCGCGCAGCTCGGGGTGGCCGGCCGGGTCCGCGTAGGCTGCCGTCATCGCGGCGGCGCGCAGGTGCCGCGCGAGCAGCCGATGCCAGGCTTCGAACGGGAACAACGCGGCGTCGGGGTTGCCGACGCGGAAGTCATACGGCGCTGGCGGCTCGGCGGGTGGTGGGACGTGCAGCTCGCTCCAGACGGCGCGCGGACGCAGCTTCACACCGCGCGTTGCCGCCGCGCGCGCACCTCGTTCCCGGGGCGCGTTCTGGACGAAGCTCCCCGCGCGGCCTCGGCCCACGAGCAGGCCCTCGGCGGTCAGCCATTCGTAGGCTACGCCCACCGTGTTGCGCGAGACGCCCAGCCGCTGGGCCAGCTCACGCGATGGAGGAACCTGCTCACCGTCTCGCAGCCGCCCGTCGAGAATCCTCGCGCGCAACCCTCGGTAGATTTGCCCCGCGACGTCTCTGCGGTCCTGGAGGTCGACGTGAAGGTCCATGCCAGACGCCCCTCTAGTTTGGCCCAGTGAGATTCGTCAATTCTGGCCCGGTGGGAGGGCCAGTGAGAGCGCAATCTGACGGGCATGAACGACACGTCCTCGTCCTCTGTGTCCTCGCGCCCGGTCGACCCCGAGCGCATGCCCTGGATTCCCATGGGGCCCGCGGGCCTCTCCTTCAAGCCGCTGCGCTTCTTCCAGGATGGCTCCGGCTGGATGTACCTCTTCCGCTTGGAGCCCGGCACCGTCATTCCCCGGCACCGTCACACCGGCGAGGCGCACGGCTTCAACCTCTCCGGAACTCGCGAGCTGCTCGACACGGGGGAGGTGATTGGTCCCGGTGGCTACGTCTACGAGCCGCCCGGCAATGTCGATAGCTGGCGGGTGACGGGCGACGCGCCCGCGGTCTTGCTCATCACCGTGCGCGGGGCCATCGAATACCTGACGGAGGATGGCCAGGTCTCCAAGCGCGTCACGTCCGAGGAGCGTCTCCAGACCTATCGCCGCTGGTGCGAGGCGAACAGCGCGCCGTTCCTGGCCACCCTCGAGTGAGCCCGGCGACATGGCGTGACGGCACGCTTGTTATGCTGACGCGGTGAAGACCCAGCACCTCAAGTCCGTGCTCCTGGCCCTGACCGTGGCGGGAGTGGCCATCCCCTACGCGGCCTTCGTGCCCTTCGTCGTGGAGCACGGGCTGGATGTGCCACTGCTCGTCGCGCAGGCCACGGCCAATCGCATCAGCGCGTTCGCATGGCTGGACGTCGTGGTGTCCGCGGTCGTGTTGCTGGTGTCCGCGTATTCCGGCCGGTTCATCCAGCGGAACCAGGCCCTCTTCGTCACGGGCCTCACCCTGGGGGCCGGCGTTTCGGCGGGCCTGCCGCTGTTCCTGTACTTCGCGCTCGATGCCGGCGCGTTCAAGAGGGATTGAAAGAAGATGGACGCCGTCATGGAGCAGCCGGAGCTGGCCGCCACGACGGAGGAGGCCCAGGGGGGGCCTGGCGGCACCGTTCGCTTTTCCACGCCTGCGGCGCGGGCCAAGGGGGCGACGGCTTGTTCCGGGCTGCCCCCACCTGCCGGGGCCGGTCGTTCGAGCCCCACAGGGTTGGGGGACGCTCTCGCCTTGAGTGCGCTGTTGCACCCTGGTATCCGCAGAGCCCCTCACTCCACCTTAAGCAGGAAGGCCCAGATGGCCCAGAATTTCATCTTCACGATGCAGGACCTGCGCAAGGTCAAGAACGGCAAGGAGATCCTCAAGGGCATCTACCTCTCGTTCTTCCCCGGCGCGAAGATTGGCGTCATTGGCCCCAACGGCTCCGGTAAGTCGACGCTGCTGCGCATCATGGCGGGCGTGGACACGGAGTTCTTCGGTGTCGCCAAGCCGGACCCCAGCGCCAAGGTTGGCTACCTGGCGCAGGAGCCACAGCTCGATGCCTCGCTCGACGTGAAGGGCAACGTGGAGCTGGGCCTGAAGGAGATTCGCGCCACGCTGGACCGCTTCAACGAGGTCAGCGCGAAGTTCGCCGAGCCCATGAGCGACGCGGAGATGGAGAAGCTGCTGGCCGAGCAGGGCCGGCTGCAGGACGCCATCGACGCGGTGAATGGTTGGGAGCTGGACCGCACCATCGAGATGGCCATGGACGCGCTGCGCCTGCCGCCGGGCGACGCGGACGTGACGAAGCTGTCCGGTGGTGAGAAGCGCCGCGTGGCGCTGTGCCGCATCCTGCTGGAGAAGCCGGACCTGCTCCTCCTGGACGAGCCCACCAACCACCTGGACGCGGAGAGCGTCGCGTGGCTGGAGCAGGCGCTCAAGGAGTACAAGGGCACCATCGTGTGCATCACCCACGACCGGTACTTCCTGGACAACGCGGCCGAGTGGATTCTGGAGCTGGACCGCGGCGAGGGTGTGCCCTGGAAGGGCAACTACTCCAGCTGGCTGGAGCAGAAGCAGAAGCGCCTGGAGCTGGAGGAGAAGTCGGAGAGCCACCGCCAGAAGACGCTCAAGCGCGAGCTGGAGTGGGTGCGTGCCTCCCCGAAGGCCCGTCAGGCCAAGAGCAAGGCGCGCATCGCGGCCTACGAGGAGCTGCTCAACCAGACGCAGGACAAGCGCGACGCGACGGGCGAGGTCATCATCCCGCCCGGCCCGCAGCTCGGGGGGCTGGTGGTCGAGGCCAAGGGGCTGCGCAAGGCGTACGGCGACCGGCTGCTCATCGAGGACCTGAACTTCAAGCTCCCGCGCGGTGGCATCGTGGGCGTCATCGGTCCCAACGGCGCGGGCAAGACGACGCTGTTCCGGATGATGACGGGCGTGGAGAAGCCGGACGAGGGCGAGCTGAACATCGGCGAGACGGTGAAGCTGGCCTACGTGGACCAGAGCCGCGACGCGCTGGACGGCGACAACTCGGTGTTCCAGGAGGTGAGCGGCGGGCTGGACCACCTGGACCTGGGCAAGGCGGGGCAGGTGCCCAGCCGCGCGTACCTGGCGGGCTTCGCCTTCAAGGGGCAGGACCAGCAGAAGCGGGTGAAGGACCTGTCCGGTGGTGAGCGCAACCGCGTGCACCTGGCGAAGATGCTCAAGAGCGGCGGCAACCTCTTGCTGCTCGACGAGCCCACCAACGACCTGGACGTGGAGACGCTGCGCAGCCTGGAGGACGCGCTGCTCGGCTTCGCGGGCTGCGCCGTGGTCATCAGCCACGACCGCTGGTTCCTCGACCGCATCGCCACGCACATCCTGGCGTTCGAGGGCGACAGCAAGGCGTTCTTCTTCGAGGGCAACTTCGAGGACTACGAGGCGGACAAGAAGAAGCGCCTGGGCCCCGAGGCCCTGGAGCCGCACCGCATCCGCTACCGCCCGATTACGAAGAGCTGAGCCGCTGGAAGTCCGGAGCCACCGTACCTGCAAGGTGCGGTGGCTCGACGGCGCTTCACCTCAGCACCGCGAACGCCATGAGCAGCTTCTTCATGTCGCTCTCCTGCGTCAGGGCCGGTACTCCCAGTGCCAGGGCTCGGACGGGACGGTGCGCACGAAGCCGAAGTTCTTCGCGTTGTTGGCCATCCACCGGTACGTCGAGGTGCCCGTGCCGCCCGTGTTGACGTCCACCGCGATGCCGCCCTGGTGGTTGGAGTAGCCCGGAGGCGCGGCCAGGTTGCCGGTGCCGTTCTTGTACGCGCGGTACAGCGCTTCCTGCTCCGCCATGCTGCGGAAGCCGCTGTTCACCTTCAGGGTGATGCCCTGCGCGCGCGCCGCCGCGTACATGCGGTTGTACGCCGCCGCCGCGTCCGAGCGCATCTCCTTGCCGTTCGGGACCGACGAGAGCGAAATCTGCCGCGGCTTCCCGTTCACATAGCCCGTGACGACCCGACCGCCACCGCCACCGCCCGGGTTGGTGACGGGGCCCTGCACGTTGATGCCCAGCTTGTCCCACGTCTTGGGACCGACGATGCCGTCCGCCACCAGACCGCGGGACTGCTGGAAGGCCTTCACCGCCGACTGCGTCTTCGGACCGAACACGCCGTCGGCCGTGCCCGACTTGAAGCCCAGCACGTTGAGCCGCTGCTGGAGCGCACGCACCGGCTCACCCCGCGCGCCATTGCGCAGCGTGGGACCCGAGCCGCCCGCTCCGCCCGCCGAGTTGAGCGCGCTCCACGTCTTGGGACCGACGATGCCGTCTACCTGGAGCCCACGCGCACGCTGGAAGGCTTGCACCGCCGACTGCGTCTTCGGACCGAACACGCCATCCGAGGCGCCTGGGTTGAAGCCCGCGGCCCTGAGCTTGTTCTGGAGTTGCGTCACGGCCGCACCGCGCGCTCCGCTGCGCAGCGTGGGCGAGGCGGAACGAGACGCGCTGCTGGACGCAGCCGCGGAGGAGCGGGCAATGGCTACCATGGGGGGCTCTTCCCTTGAAAGAAGAATGGAGTTGGATCCATTTTCCCAACCGCTCAGAGAAAGTTGCCTGGGATTCCGTCAAGAACGCGTGTCAATCCAAGCGCGCGCTCATGATTGAGCTGCGTTTTGTGGCGTGACAGAAAATTTGCGCCAAGGTGACAGTGGGCAGACGGGATTCGTGGCATTCATTGTTGTGGAAATATTCTGCCTTCGCCGTCTGGTTTGTTATTGGCTGACGCGTGAGGGGGCGATGGAGTCGCATGTGTGGCGCCCGGGACGCACCCCTGGTGTGGAGCCGTACGCGCAAGCCCCAGGCACCCAACCCGGCGGCCGATCAAGCCCTGGGGAAACGCCCGTCGAGGCCGTTTCATAGAGAAAATCTCAGGTTCCTGAAGGAACAACCTTGGGAAGTGCCCCGCCGGAAGGCTGTTCTAGTCGGGTCGGGACAAGAAGTGGCCGACGAAGCTTGCATTCGTCCCACGCTGCTGAATGTTGTCCCCAAGGTTTTTTCTAGGGAGAGAGAGTCATGAAGGGAAGCTTCGCCAAGCGCATCACACTTTTCGTCCTGACCAACCTCGCGGTGGTCGCGATGCTGGCGATCGTCGGGCAGCTCATCGGGGTGGAGAACCTGCTCGCCCGCCGCGGCGTGGGGCTGAACCTCCCGGGCCTGCTCATCATGGCGGCGGTGATGGGCTTCGGCGGCGCCATCTTCTCGCTGCTCATCTCCAAGCCCATGGCCAAGTGGAGCACGGGGGCGAAGGTCATCACGTCGCCGCGCTCGGAGGACGAGCGCTGGCTGGTGGAGACGGTGCACCGGCTGGCCCGCGACGCGGGCATCGGCATGCCTGACGTGGCCATCTACGACAGCCCGGACATGAACGCCTTCGCCACGGGCGCCAGGCGCAACAGCGCCCTGGTCGCGGTGTCCACCGGCCTGCTCCATGGCATGAAGCGGGACGAGGTGGAGGCCGTGCTCGGCCACGAGGTGGCCCACGTGGCCAACGGTGACATGGTGACGCTCACGCTGCTGCAGGGCGTGCTCAACACCTTCGTCATCTTCCTCAGCCGCGTGGTGGGCTTCTTCGTGGACCGCTTCCTCAGCCGCTCCGACGATGGCGAGGAGAGCGGCGGCTCGGGGCCGGCCTACTTCATCACCAGCATCGTGCTCCAAATCGTGTTTGGCATCGGCGCCAGCATGATTGTGGCCTGGTACAGCCGCCGGCGTGAGTTCCGCGCGGATGACGGCGGCGCGCAGTTGGTGGACCCGGGCGCCATGGCGCGAGCGCTGAACCGGCTGCGCATGCAGCAGGGGGAGCCGGCCATGCTGCCGTCCAACATGCAGGCGTTCGGCATCCGGGGCGGCGGGATGATGGCGCTCTTCTCCAGCCACCCGCCGCTGGAGCTGCGCATCCAGCGCCTGATGGACGGCAGCTGGAAGCGCTGACGCGAGCGCGGTGGTCGTCACCCCGGCGCATGTCACGAACAGGTGACATGCGCCGGGCTGCTTTGTGACGCGGCGACGGGACCTGTGACGGTGAGGCAACAACGAAGGCCCGTGCGTTGCGGTCGTGCATTTCGTCCTGTAACGGGACTGCAAACTCGAGTTCGTGCGCGCTTTCGCGCGCTGCTGGCAGTTCCGCGCCGTCATGACCCCCACTGCTTCGTTCCGCGCTGCTCTCCAGGTCCTGTTGTCCGGCTCCGCGCTGCTTCTGGCGCCCCTTGCCCACGCGCAGCAGGACGATGCCGCGCCCTCGTCCGCCACCGAGCCGCCTCCCGCGTCAGAGCCCACGCCGACGCCGGTTCCCGAGGCGGCGATGCCCGAGCCGGAGACGAAGCCCCAGGCCAAGAAGGAGGAGCGGGCCTGGTACGACCGCATCCGCATTCGGGGCTACACGCAGTTCCGCTACAACCGGCTGCCCAGCTTCCGGGTGAATGACGAACTGGTCAACGACCAGGGCGACCGCTTCCTCGGCAAGAACACCGGCTTTGGCATCCGGCGCGCGCGCCTCGTGCTGTTCGGTGACGTCCACGACCGCGTGTCCATCTACCTCCAGCCGGACTTCGCGTCGGTCATCGGGGACCAGTACAACGTCACCATCATGCGGGACTGGTACGCGGACATCTTCCTGGACGCGAAGAAGGAGTTCCGTCTGCGCGTGGGCCAGTCGAAGGTGCCGTACGGCTTCGAGAACCTCCAGTCCAGTCAGAACCGCCTCGCGCTGGACCGCAACGACGCCATCAACAGCGGGCTCAAGGACGAGCGCGACCTGGGCGTCTTCTTCTACTGGGCGCCCGACGAAATCCGGAAGCGCTTCAAGTTCCTCGTGGACAACAACCTGAAGGGCTCTGGCGACTACGGCGTGGTCGGCCTCGGCGTCTTCAACGGCCAGACGGCCAACCGCGCCGAGCGCAATGACACGCCGCATGGTGTCGTTCGCGTCACGTGGCCCTTCCTGTTCGGCTCGCAGTACGTGGAAGCGGGCGTGGGCGGCTACTACGGCCGCTTCAACCTCAATGCCTCGCCGCGTGACGGCGCGCCCTACGCGCTCGCCCGGGGCTCCGACATGGTGGACGCACGCGCCATCGTCAGCCTGGTTATCTATCCGCAGCCGCTGGGGCTCCTGGCCGAGTTCAACCTGGGCCGCGGTCCCTCGCTGGGCGAGGGGCCCGTCGAGGGCCTGCTCATCGACAGCCGCCGGCTCCGGGGTGGTTATGCGCAGCTCATGTACAAGCTGGACGGCGTGCTGGGCGTGTCCCTCATCCCCTACATCCGGGGCACCCTCTACGACGGCGGCAAGAAGTTCGAGACGAACGCGCCGCTCTACGACGTGCGGGAGCTGGAGATGGGGGCCGAGTGGCAGCTCAACAAGGCCTTGGAGCTGACGGGCACCTACCTCATCTCGGACCGCACCTCGTCCCGCTATCCGTACATCCAGGAGCAGGGACACGTGACGCGCATCCAGCTCCAGGTCAACTATTGAGCAATGCTGGATGCTGCCGCGGGGGGCTGTCACAGTCCTGTGACTGGTGCAGCGCGTCAGGCTTTGTTCATGGGTGCTGGATTTGAACACCCTGGCTGTTGTTTGGTGGCTTGCGCAACTTTCGGACATTGATCCGGAAAATCATGGAGGCGTCTGACTTACTTCTCCTCCATGGAGCCGCTGATGACTGGTAGCAACTCCTATCGAATCCGCCAGGGAGATACGCTCAGCGCTATCGCCCGGCGCAACAACACGACCGTTGATGCGCTGGCGCGAGCGAACAACCTCCAGAGCCCGGACCGCATCATCGCCGGGAAGACCCTGGTCATCCCGGGCGCCAACGATGGTTTCGAGGCCAATGCGCCTCGTCCGATGCCGCGCCCGGCCAACCGGCCGACGGGGACGTCACAGAACCGTGACAGCTTTGAGCCTGGTACCGCGCAGGGCACCGTGGCGCAGGGCGTCACGCCGGCGGGCACCGCTGGGGTGTCTGGCACCCAGAATGGCTATCGCAACGTCGACCTGACGGCCTTCCGCCAAGGCGGGTCCAACTCCGAGTCCGCCATTGTCGTTGGCACCTCGGAAGGCAACCGCACGCCGAACGGTGGCTTCACGGCGAGCTACGGGGGCCACACCGACCCAGGCAATGCCAAGCACAACCGGGGCTCGTTCTCTTACCAGGGGGGCGGCGCGAACTCCCCGTCGCACGCGGACGAAATCTGGAACCGCGAGCTGGGCCGCGTCACGCCGCAGTACCAGCGCGCCGCCGAGCGCGCGGGCCTGGACCCGAACAACGCGCTGCTGGCCTCCACCTTCTACGACCTGCACACGCAGTCGCCCCGCGCGGCGCAGAACTTCCTCAACCGCGAGCTGCCCAGGCTGGCGCAGGACCCGCGTGGCGTGACGCCCGAGGCGCTCGTCGATGCGCGCGTGAATGCGTTCCGCACGGACAACGGGCAGATCAGCGCCTCCGGCTTCGACCACAACGAGCAGCGCCTGCGCGCCGACCAGACGCGGCGTGAGACGGCGCTGGTCCGAGCCCTGGACGCGCGCGGCTTCCGCGACGGTGGTGGTGGTGGTGGTGCGGTCGAGAACGCGCCCATCCCGCGCCCGCGCCCGGAGAACCTCACGGCGGGCACCACGGCGCTGCCCGCCGAGGTCCCCATCCCGCGCCCGCGCCCGGAGAACCTCCAGGCCTCCAACACCACCGGGGGCGCGACGCCCACCGACTTGAACGACACGGCGGAGATTGCGCCCGCGGCGGACCGCCCGGCAGTGCAGACGGCCACGCCGTGGGTCAGCCAGTACAACGCGTCGAAGGTGGAGCGCGCCGGTGACAAGGCCTGCTTCCGCGCCGCGGTGGTGATGGCCGCGGGCGCCGGGGCCACCGTGACGGGGCCGGACAACCGCATCCAGGTGGCCACGGGGGATGACCCGAACGGCGGCGTCACGGTGAACGCCGCGGCGGCGCGCCGGGGCCGTGAGTACATCGATGGCCAGCTCGACGCGGGCAAGCCCGTCGTCGTGGGCGTGGACCACCGCTCCGGCAGGAACTCGGACAACGTGGACGGCATCACCGACCACTTCGTGGTGATTACGGGCCGCGGCACGGACGAGCAGGGCCGCACGTACTACACGTTCCACGACCCGGCGACGAACCACCAGCAGCGCGGCGCGGACACCAACCCGAACAACCGCTTCTACGTGGACCAGGACACGGGCAACCTCTACCGGGAGGGTCCCACCAACGGCAACGTCGTCCAGCGGCACTTCGAGGTGTCGATGGTCCGGCCGAACGCCTAGTCGTTCCGCTGAGTGACGGGCGGGGAGTTGGGAAGCCCAGATTCCAGGCGCACCCGGGGCGGGAAGGAGTGACTTCCCGCCTCCGGGCGTTCAGTCAGGAACTGGGCGCGGGCGCGCGGCGCGATATGGTCGCCTGTGCCCCGAGGAGCCATGAACTTCGTCTTCATCTCCCCCCACTTCCCTCCGCATTACTTTCACTTCATCTCCGCGCTGCGGGAGCGGGGCGTCACGGTCCTGGGCATCGGTGACGCGTCCTACGAGTCGCTCCGTCCCGAGTTGAAGGCGTCCCTGCGCGAGTACTACTTCGTCCCCAGCCTCATGGACGAGGATGCGCTCACCCGCGCGGCGGGCTACCTCACGTGGCGGCACGGCCGCATCCACCGCATCGACTCGCTCAACGAGTCCTGGCTGGAGGTGGAGGCGCGCTTGCGTGGGGACTTCAACGTGCCGGGCCTGCAGCCCGAGGACATCCACCGGCTGCGCTCCAAGTCCGGCATGGCGGAGGTGTTCCACGAAGCGGGCGTGCCACACCCGGACCTCATCCGCGTCCGGGACGCCGCGCAGGTGATGGCGTTCGCCGCGCGCGTGGGCTACCCGCTGGTGCTCAAGCCGGACGTGGGCGTGGGCGCCGCCAACACCTTCAAGGTGGCCAGCGACGAGGAGGTGGACGCGGCCCTGTCCCATCCGCTGCCCACCACCTATGTGGCGCAGTCCTTCGTGCGCGGCACCATCGTCACCTACGACGGCATCGTGGACCGGCACGGCGTCATCGTCTTCAACCTCAGTCACGAGTACAGCGACGGAGGCATGGAGACGGTGGTGGAGCAGCGAGACATCTCCTTCTGGAGCCACAAGGAGATTCCTCCCGCGCTGGACGTACTGGGCCGGCAGGTGGTGGCCGCCTTCGGCCTGCGCGAGCGCTGGTTCCACCTGGAGTTCTTCCGTCTGCCGGATGGCCGCTTCATGGTGCTGGAGGCCAACCTTCGGCCGCCCGGCGGCTTCATGGTGGATATGATGAACTACACGTGTGACATCGACGTGTACCGGCTCTGGGCGCGGGTGGTGACGGGCGACCCGGTGGCGGACTTTCGCTTCACGCCGCGCTACCACGTCTGTCACAGCGCGCGCCGCAAGTCCCGCCGCTACCGGCACCCGCACGCGGACGTGGAGAAGAAGCTGGGCACGTCGCTCATCCTCCACCGCGAGCTGCCGAGCATCTACCACAGCCTCCTGGGCGAGGAGATGTACCTCACCCGCCACGCGGACATGGACGCCCTGCGGGACACGGTGCGCTTCATCCAGGACAAGGCGTAGCGCGCTCAGCGCTCCGTCCAGGTGAGCTGGTAGGTGGTGCTGTCCGCGTCCTCGTGGATGCGCGCCACGCGAGGGGACTCGGCGCCGCCCAGGCGCAGCAGGGATTCGAAGAGCGCCTCCGCGTAGCCGGGCGCGTCCACCCGCGAGTTCATCCGCATGGCGTAGGTGGTGGGGCCCTGCTCGGTGAGCTCCACCTCCGTGTAGTTGTCGGTGGCGCGCAGCGTCTGCGGCAGGCGCTGCACCATGCGGCGGGGGCCCAGCAGCCGCATCACGCCGTACACCGCGCGGCCCACGACGGTGCGCCCGTAGCCCTGCACGTGGCGCTCGGCGAGCTGGCGGAAGGCCTCCTCCCGGGGCAGGCCCGGAAGGGTCTCCTCGACGATGACGTCGAGGCACTTTCCCCACAGGAGCACCGGGTAGCCCGGCAGCAGTGGCCGGTCCAGGTCGATGCCCGCCTGCCGCAACCGATGCTTGAGGCGGGGCGACACGCTGCCGCGCAGCCCGTGCTCGAGCAGGCCCTCCACCACCTGGACGTAGACGAGCCGTTGCTCCAGGGGAACCGTCCCGCGGTGCTTCATTCGAAGCACCTCACCCCAGCAGCCAGCGCATGGCGGATGGCAGGCGCCGCTGCCAGTCCCGCTCGTGGTGCCCGCCATGTGGATCCAACACCAGCGCCAGTTCGTGGTCCGCGTAGCCCAGGTGCTTGAGGTGCTCGTAGAAGGCGCGCGTGGATTCGCCGTAGTAGACGGGCACGCCGCTGGCGTCCGTGTACTCGTGGGCGCCCGCGTCCAGGTAGATGCGCGTCCAACGGCGGCTGTGCGCCGACCAGGCGCCGAAGAGCTGGTTGGCGCCCCACGTCACGGTGGGAGACAGGGCGCCGATACGGCCGAACACCTCCGGATAGCGGCATCCGAGGTAGAGCGAAATCAGGCCGCCCAGCGACGAGCCCATGGCGCCCGTCCACTGCGGCTCCGGCCGGGTGCGGTAGGTGCGGTCCACCAGTGGCTTGAGGTGCTCCACCAGGAAGCGGCCGTAGGCCTCGCCGCGCGCGTGCATCGGGCTGCGCGGTTCATTCCACGGCGAATAGTCGTGCACGCGCCCCACGCCCGAATCCACTGCGACGATGAGCCACGGCTCCAGGCTTCCTTCGCCCACGCCGTGCTCCAACGCGAGGTTGGCGCACCAGGTCTCGAAGAGGGCGGATTCGGGGTGGGCGAACACGTTCTGCCCGTCGTGCATGTACAGCACGGGGAACCGATGGCCCGGCATCGCATCGTATGCGTGGGGGGTGTAGACGCGCACGGTGCGCGCGAAGCCCTCCTGGGGGGAGGGGAAGTCTCGGACGATGTGGACGTGGCCCATGGGAACCGGGTGCCAGCATACCTGGAGGGGGTGACCGGCCGGGAAGCGCTGGCCCCGGGGATGCACAGGCGACGGGCGAACCACGCGGTGCTCCCAATCCGCTCGGAATGCTGTTTAATCTGGAGTTCCTCCCGTGGAGCTGGAACACCCGCATCTGGCGGTCCTGCTGCTCACCACCGAGGCCGACCTGCGCGATGCGCGCGAGGCCTTGGATGGCAGCGAGGAGTCACGCCTTCGCTACGTCGCCGCGGAGAGCCGCGCGGAGGCCGCGTACTTCCTGGCGTGGGACCTGCTGGAAGTCGACCCGCGCATGGGCCGGGCCTGAGCGCCTGGCACGCGTGTCCCGCCTTTGGACGGCGCGTCCGCGTGCCGGACGACCCGTGAGCAGGGTGCTGCTGTAGGGAATCGTGGTCCAGGATGTGCACAAGGCGCGGTGCGTGCGTCGGGTGCTCTGGGTGGGATGGTGTTTGGGTTGGTGGCTGGCGGGGGCGCTGCCCGTGCATGCCGCGCCGTATGAAGTGGAGCCCGAGTCCGTGGGCGCGCAGGACCTGCTCGCGCTCGTGGAAGAGGGTGCCATCTCCGCCGAGACACTCTCCGCACTGCTGGCCTTGCGGCGGACTGGCGTGGACCTGGGGCTGGCGTCCCGTGCCTCGCTCTACGGCTTGCCGGGGCTGACTTACTCGGACGTGGACGTGCTGCTGCGGTCGCGCGGAGAAGGCAGCGCCGCGGGTGGCGCGTTGACGGAGGCGGCGTCGCGGCGGCTCGCGCCGTTCCTGGACGTGCGGACGCCGGGGCGGTTGTCGGGTGATGCACGGTTGATGATGGCCTTCGCGGCGTCGGATGGGCTGCCGCCGCCGCTGGCATTGCAGGTCCGCGCTGGAGGGCTCGCGGGGCTTCGAGCGGGGCTGATGACGACGCTGGCCCGGCGGACGCTGGCGCCTCCGCGCAGGGACGCGCGGCGACGTGCCTTCGTGGTGGAGGCACCCGGGACATCCGTCACGCTGCCCAAGCTGTACGTGCAGTGGACGGGAGCGCGCGCGTCGCTGCTGGCGGGGACGTATCGGCTGGGCTTCGGGCAACGGCTCACACTGGACACCACGGCGCTGCCGTCACCCGACGGGTTCCTTCCTGATGATGACGTGCGTCCTCCGGCGGGATTGGAGCGCTCGTGTCTGGTGGGCAGTGCGGGTTGTGAGCCCGAGGAACGCCTGTCGGACGTCACCCCGGACTTCCGCTGGGACGAGGGCTTCCGGGGCGTCGCTGGCACGGTGCGAGGCCCGCTGGGGACGTGGGCCGCGCTGTCGCTCACCGGCTTCGGCTCGTATCAGTCCCGTGCGCTGGCACGGCATGCGGTGCTGGACCGCTCGCTGTGTCCGTCGTCCGCCCGTGGCGCGTGCAAGGCCCCTGACGTCTGGGTGTCCGTGGCGGAGGGCCGGTGGGAGAAGCTGACGGCGCGGACGCTGTCGGGGATGTTCCGAGAGCTGGCGGGCGGTGGCAACGCGACGCTGGCGATGTCGTCGCGGAGCCATGTGGGGCTCACCGGTTGGATGGCTCGACCTATGTGGGGGCAGGAGGGGGCGAAGCTCGACTTCCAGCCCAATGCCCGCTACCCGGCGGGCGGTGCCTTTGGCGCATTCGGGCTCGACGCCGCGTGGGGGCGTGGCGCGCTGGACGTCTTCTTGGAAGGCACGCGCAGCTTCGATGCCGCGCCGGGTGGCGGCGGGGACTTCGGTGCGGTGCAGCGCACCGTGCTGTCAGGGGGGGCGCGCGAGCTGGAGCTGTCGCTGCGCTACTACGGGCGCGGTTTCGCCAATCCCTACAGCGGCGCGCCGTCAGGCCCGGATGCGCTGGAAGGCCTGCGCGTTCGCAACGAGCTGGGCGCCCGGCTGCGCTACCTCCACCGTGAGGAAGGCGCATGGCGGCTGCGAGGGCAGGTGGACGCCTGGACGCTGCCCGCGGATGGGGCGGTGTCTGGGAGCGCGGGCACGCTGCACGCGCGTGCCTCGGTGCGCGGGGACCTTCGGGTGCGGCCCTGGTTGCAGCCCTCGCTCCAGGTGGAGTTGCGTGACAACGGCGTGGGCGGGATGGGGGCGTGCGCGGATGACTCGCTCTCCGCGCAAGATGTGGCGGACCTGTGCGCCAGCGCGCGGTACGGCGTCACCGCCCGGGTGCGCTCCGACGTCGCGAAGGGGCTGACGGTTTCGCTCCAGTACGGACACGCGCGCGTGCAGGCCCCCGAGACGAAGGGACTTCGCTACGACGCGCAGGCCGTGCTGGATGTCCGCGCCCAGCCGCTCTCGTCGCTGAAGTTGCATGGGCGATTGGTGTGGAAGGACCAGGACCTCTCCGAGCGCAGCCGGCTCCAACAGGAGCTGCGGACCGCGCTGGATGTCGCGTGGAGGGTGTCGAGCGCCGTGTCCGCCCGGGGCCGGTACGCGTGGGTGCTCGACTTGAAGGACGCGCGCGTGGCGCGTGTGCCTCCCGACCCGCCGCGCCACCTCTTCCACCTGGAGTTGGAGACGCGCTTTTGACGGAGCTGAACGTGAGGGGGCAGGGAATGAAGGGTTGGGGCAGGTACTTGGGGTG
>NZ_SRLV01000089.1:0-36494 GCF_006518205.1 Myxococcus sp. CA005
CCGGAACGGTGCGCCTGACGCTCCTTCACCTAGCGGACGTCTACCAGGTCCAGGCCGTCGAGGAAGGAAGGGGGGGCATGGCCCGCGCCGCCACGCTGCGCAAGCAGGTGCTTCGCGAGAGCCCCCACGTCCTGACGCTGATGGGGGGCGACACGCTGTCTCCGTCCGTGGAGTCGCTGGTGGAGGTGGACGGCAAGGCGCTCAAGGGCCGGCACATGGTGGACGCGTGGAATGCGTTCGGCCTGGACTATGCGGTGCTGGGCAACCACGAGTTCGACTTCGGCGACGATGTCCTGCGTGAGCGCATCCGCGATTCCCGCTTCACGTGGCTCGGGGCCAACGTGCGGGACACGAAGTCCGGGGGCCTCTTCGCGGGGGTCCAGGCCTCCGCGGTGCGGGAGTTGGGCGGCATCAAGCTGGGCCTCTTCGGCGTGGTGCTCCAGGAGACGAAGGCCACCACGAAGGCCGGCAAGGACACGCTCTTCGGGGACGTCTGCGAGGCGGCCCGGGGCGAGGTGGCGAAGCTGCGCGAGGCCGGCGCCCAGGTGGTGGTGGCCCTCACCCACCTGACGGCGGACCAGGACCGGGCGCTCACCCGCTGCGTCAAGGTGGACGCGGTGCTCGGGGGACATGACCACGAGGCGCTGGAGGACCGCAGCACGGGCACGCCCATCTTCAAGGTGGCGGCGGACGCGGTGGACCTGGGCCGGCTCACGCTGGACGTGGACGCGGCGACGGCCACGGTGCGCCAGGTGACGTGGCAGACGCTGCCGGTGACGCGGCAGGTGCCGGAGGACGCGGCCTTCAACGCGGCCATGCAGCCCTATGCCGCGCTGTTCAACCAGCTGTCCGAGCACGTAGGCCGCTCCCCCGTGCCCCTGGAAGCGCGGGCCGCGATGGTGCGCACCCAGGAGACGAACCTGGGCTCGTTCGTCGCGGATGCGTTCCGCGCGGCGGCCAGGGCGGACGTGGCGCTGGTCAACGCCGGGGCGCTGCGCGCGGACGCGGTGCTGCCCGCGGGTGGTGTCACCCGGCGGGATTTGCACGCCATCCTGCCGTACGCGGATGAGCTGGTGGTGCTGGAGGTGAAGGGGGACACGCTGCGCGCGGCGCTGGAGAACGGCGTCAGCCTCAGCCGCGAGGACTCACGGCCGGGCCGCTTTCCGCAGGTGTCCGGGCTGGAGTTCACCTTCGATTCGGACCGGCCCGCCGGACAGCGGGTGCTGGGCGTGAAGGTGGGCGGCAGGCCGTTGGACAAGGCGGCCACGTACCGGCTGGCGACGCTGAGCTTCCTCGCCAGCGGCAAGGACGGCTACGACATGCTGCGGAACCAGCCGTCCACGCCGGCCAGGGTGACGGGTAACTCGCCCCTGGACGTGCTGGCGGAGGCGTTCCGCACCGGCACGCCGTCGCCGCATGCCCAGGCGGATGGCCGTATCTCCCGGCTCGGCACTGGCGCCCTGGCTCCCGACGCGCGTCAGCCGCCCGCGCCGCTGAAGTAGGACGGGGCGCGGCGCTCAAGGCGCCGTCCAGCCTCGCACGCGATACACCGCACGCCCCGCCAGCTCGCGCAGGGCGTCGGTGCTCAGGTTGAGGGCCCCAGACCTCGGCAACCAGCTCATGCGCCGCAGCGGCGTGTTCGACGCCCGCGAGTCCACCGGCAACAGGTCCGGACGCAGCCCCACCGCCGCGAAGCAACCCGCGGCGCGCGGCATGTGCGCGGCGCTCGTCACCAGCAGCAGGGACTTCCACCCTCGCTCCTGGATGATGCGCGCGGACTCCACCGCGTTCTCCCGTGTATTCCGGCTGCGCCCTTCCGTGACGATGCGCTCCCGCGGAATCCCCCACTGCTGGAGCTGCCGGAGCAGCACGTCCGCCTCCACCACCGCCTCGGGCCTCGGGTCCAGCGAACCGCCGGAGAGGAGCACCCGCCGAGCCCGGCCCTCGTGCAGCAGCTCGAAGCCCCGCAGCACCCGCTCCGCCGCCGCGTTGTACTCCGGCACGCCGGTGCGCTCCGTGGCGGCCGGATCCAACGCGCCCCCCAGGACGATGACGGCGTCATACGTGGCCCCCGGCTGGAAGGACCGCACCGCCCCCGCCTCCGCCGCCCGCATCAGGCCCATGGCCACCGGCTCGATGGAGAAGGCGTACAGCACCACCCCGCCCAGCACACTCAGCACCCGCGACAGCCGCTCACGTCGCCGCCGCAGCCCCCAGGCCACCAGCCACAGCAGCAGCGCCCAGGAGAGCGGCGCCAGCAACAGGTCGAGCACCTTCGACAGGAAGAGGAACACGGCGCGCGGCGCCCTTCAGCGCTCGCCCCAGTGGAGCTTCTGCCGGAGGATGGAGAAGTAGGCCACCTTCGGGTTGCGCACCAGGTTCACCCGGTTGTGCGAGCGCACCACCTCGATGCAGTCCCCGCCCTGGAGCCCGTGGCCCGTCTGCCCGTCGATGGTCAGGTACGTGTCCGCCGTCTCACTGCGCAGCGTCACCCGGATGGTCCGGTCCGCCGGCACGACGATGGAGCGCTGCGTGAGGGCGTGCGAACAGATGGGCGACAGCACCGTGCAGTCCACCGACGGGTGGACGATGGGCCCACCCGCCGACAGCGAGTACGCCGTGGAGCCGGTGGGCGTAGCCAGGATGACGCCGTCCGACTTGTAGGTGGTGATGGGCACCCCGTCGATGGACGTCTCGTGGTCGGCGATGCGCGCCAGCGCGCCCTTGTTGATGACCACGTCGTTGAGGACCTCGTCCTCGATGAGCACCCTGCCCCCGCGCAGCAGGCGGCAGGAGAGCTTCATCCGGGAGTCCACCTGGAAGCGCCCCGCGAGCACCTGCTCCAGCATGGGGTACAGCTCTTCCACCGGGACTTCCGTCATGAAGCCCAGGCTGCCCAGGTTGACGCCCAGAATCGGAACCCCGCGGCCGCCGAGCAGGCGCGCCGCGTAGATGAGCGTGCCGTCACCGCCCAGCACCACCATCAGGTCCGCCCGGGTCACCAGCTCCCGGTCATCCACCCGCGGCCAGCCCAGCTCATGGGCCAGCGTGCGGTCCGCCAGCACCGACAGGTGGGGGTACCGCTCACGGATTTGAGCCGCGAGCGCTACCGCCTCGGGCTTGTCCCTCTTCGCGACGATTGCCAGGGTCTGCACGCAACCCCGCCTTGTAGTCCAGGAGGGCCCCGGGCGCGCATGGGAAATGCCCGGGTGCCCGCCGGCCGACACACGTCAGGACGCGGCTTCCAGCGCCTCGCCGTCGTCCTGGGAGACCACGCGGGGCTTCATGGACCGGCCGGCCACCTCGTACTGCTTGAGCAGACGACGGAAGTTGGAGCGGTCCACGCCCGCCGCGCGCGCGGCGCTGGAGACGTTCTGGTTGTTCTTCTCCAGCAGGGCGGACAGGTAGCGGCGCTCGAAGGCACGCATCGCCAGGCGCTTGGCCTGGGCGTACGGCAGGTGTGCCAGGCTGAACACCTCCACCGTGGAGTCCGGCTGCGGCGCGGACTGGAAGCCCGGCGGCAGGTCCTCCACGTCGATGACCTCGTTGCCCGTCAGCACCACCGCGCGCTCGATGACGTTCTCCAGCTCACGCACGTTGCCCGTCCACCGGTTGCAGGTGAGGGCTTCCATGGCGCGCGGGGAGATGCCCGTCACCTTCTTGTCCGCCTTGGAGGCGTAGAGCTTGAGGAAGTGGTGCGCCAGCAGGGGCACGTCCTCGGGCCGGTCACGCAGGGGCGGCAGGTCGATGGTGATGACGTTGAGGCGGTAGAAGAGGTCCTCGCGGAACTTGCCCTGCTCCTTGGCGCGGGACAGGTCCACGTGGGTGGCGGCGATGACGCGCACGTCCACCTTCACCGGCTCGTTGGCGCCCACGCGTTTGACTTCCCCTTCCTGGAGCACGCGCAGCAGGCGGACCTGGGTGGCCGGGGGCACGTCGCCAATTTCGTCCAGGAAGATGGTGCCGCCGTCAGCCGCCTCGAAGAGGCCCTTCTTGTTGCCGGTGGCGCCGGTGAAGCTGCCCTTCACGTGGCCGAAGAGCTCGCTCTCCAGCAGCGTCTCCGTCAGCGCCGAACAGTTGACCGCCACGAAGGGCTTGTCCTTGCGCGCGCTGCGGTAGTGGATGGCGCGGGCCACCAGCTCCTTGCCGGTGCCGCTCTCCCCCTGGATGAGCACCGTGGCGGTGGAGTGGCTCACCGTCTCCACCAGCTTGAAGACGGAGCGCATCTGCGTGGACTGGCCGATGAGGTCCTCGAACTGGCTGCGGACCGTGAGGGCCTCCTCCAGCGCGCGGGTGCGGTCCTTGAGCGCCTTGCGCTCGGCCGCCTTGGCCACCGTGAGGCTGACCTCGTCGATGTTCTCGAAGGGCTTGGTGAGGTAGTCGTACGCCCCCGCCTTCACCGCCTCCACCGCCGTCTCCACGGTGGCGAAGGCCGTCATCATGATGACCTCCACGTCCGGGCGGTCGGCCTTGATGCCGCGCAGCAGGTCCATGCCGGACAGGTTGGGCATCTTGATGTCGAGGACGACCACGTCGATGGTCGGATCCTTCGCGGCCGCCAGGCCCTCCACCGCGTCGTCAATGGCCACCACCGGGTGGCCCTCGCGCTGGAGAATCTGCGTCACGGCCTTGAGGACGACGGAGTCGTCATCCACGACGAGGACTTTGGCGCGCTTGACTTGGTTCACGGCAACCTCTCGAGCTGCAGGGGGATGGGCAGAAAAACGGTGAAGCAGGAGCCTTCTCCGACCTCGGTGTCCACGTGGAAGCTGCCCCCGTGGTCCTGGACGATGCGGTAGGCAATGGAGAGCCCCAGGCCGGTGCCTTCACCCGGGGCCTTGGTGGTGAACGACGGCTCGAAGATGCGAGGCAGGTGCTTCTCCTCGATACCCGTGCCGGTGTCCGTCACCGCGAAGAAGCAGCGGTCGCCTTCGCGACCCGTCACCAGCTTCAGCTTGCCCTCACGCGTGGGCAGCGACTGGAGACCGTTCTGCAACAGGTTGAGCACCACCTGCGCGAGCTGACCGGGGTCGCCGTACACCTTGGGCAGGCCGTCCGCGAGCCCCAGCGTCAGCTCCACCGTGGGCATGGACTTGAGCTGCGCGCGGAACAGCACCGCCGCGTCCTCCACGCACTTGGACAAGTCGAAGGGCCGCCGGTCCTCCACGCGGCTGTGGCGGCTGAACTTGAGGAGGCTCTCCACGATGCGCTTGCAGCGCAGCGCGCTCTCCTCGATGAGGCCCAGCGACTCCAGGTCCGCGTCGCTGCGGCCCGCGTCGCGCGACATCAACTGCGCGAAGGCGAGGATGCCGCCCAGCGGATTGTTGATTTCGTGCGCCACCCCGCCGGCGAGCTGGCCCACCGCGGCCATCTTCTCCGTCTCGATGAGCCGCCGCGTCATCGACTGCTCCTCGGTGACGTCCCGGTAGGTGCAGACGACGCGCTCATCCCCCGCAATGGGGTAGGCGGCCACCACGAAGGTGCGCCCGCCCTGACGGACCTCACCGCGCGCGCCCTTGCCGCTCTCCACCGCCGCCGGCAGCGGGCAGCCCGTGCACGGCTCGTTGCGGCCGAAGAGGTAGCGGTAGCACGTGGTGTCGGAGGGAATCTCCTCGATGGAGCGCCCCGCCACGTCCGCGTACGCCAGGTTCGCCCGCCGCACCGCGAAGTCCCGCGCGCGCACCACGCACAGCGGCGTCTCCATGCAGTCGAAGGACAGCTCCCACTCGCGCTTGGCCTGGCTCAGCATGCGCGTGCGCTGGGCGACGCGCTCCTCCAGGTCCGCGTTGAGCAGCTTCAGCTCCGCGTTCTGCGCCTGCGTCACCGTGTAGAGCCGCTCGTTCTCCGCCTGAAGCGCGTACTGCTCGAAGGCGCTCTTCACCGTCAACACCAGGTGGCTGTCGTTCCAGGGCTTGGAGATGAAGCGGAAGATCTCCGACCGGTTGATGGCCTCTTCGATGGCCTGCTGGTCCGCCTGGCCCGTCAGCATGATGCGCTGGGCCCGCGGCTCCTGCTGCTTCACCCGGGTAAGGAAATCGACGCCATTCATCCCCGGCATGCGGAAATCGGAGATGACCACCTCGGGGTGGAAGGCCTCCACCGCCCGCAGGCCCTGCTCGGCGTCCGTCGCCGTCTCGATGTCCCAATCGCCGCGGCGCAGCACCCGGCGGATGGACTTGAGGATGTTCTCCTCGTCATCCACCAGGAGCAGCCGCCCGCGTGGCGATTCGGCCTGCTGACCGTGGACATATGCGGCTTGAGAACCCATGAATTGTTTCCGCCCCTAGACAAATGCAATGGCCCTGCCAGCAGAAACTCCCTGCCCAACAGTCTGGAATCACGGGCCTTGACATTTCCATGGCGCGAAAAAACGCCAGGTCCAATTAGACCCATCCCCACCAAATGGGTCAACATAGACCCCGGGTCTTTGACCCGGGCTAGGTTCCGAGCGGACCGACCGGGAGCTGGGGATGTAGGCAGATGCGATCCCTGCCGTCCCGTTTGGCCTGGTAGAGGGCCTCGTCGGCCGTCAGGAGCAGCTGCTCCGGGGTGAGGACGGTGCGGTGGGGGAAGCTGGAAACCCCCAATGACGCGGTGACTTGCAGGCTGTCCGACACCTCCAGCCGCAGGGCGCGCAGCTCGCGGCGGACGCGCTCGGCGACGGTGAGCGCCCCGGTGAGGTGGGTGCGGGGCAGCAGCACCGCGAACTCCTCGCCGCCATAGCGGGCCACCAGGTCCGTCTCGCGCACGCCCCGGGTGAGCGCGGCGGCCACCTCGCGCAGCACGCCGTCGCCCGCGGAGTGGCCGTACTTGTCGTTGATTTCCTTGAAGTAATCCAAGTCCAGCAGGATGAGCGACAGGGAGTCGTCATAACGCTGGGCACGGCGGAACTCCTCCCTCAGCCGCTCCTGGAAATGCCGGTGGTTGTGGAGGCCCGTGAGGCCGTCCGTCGACGACAGCCGCTGCAGCTCGCTCACCTGGGCGGCGAGCGACGCCATCCGGGCCTGCGCGGCCAGGGCGCGATGCACCCGGGCCACCAGTTCATCCGGCGTCCATGGGTCCAAGACGACCTCAGCGCCGCGGCGCAGGGCCTCCAGCCAGAATGCCCTGGGTTCGGGTGGGGCCACGAGCACCACGGGGGGCCCCACCGGGCCTTCCTCGGGTATCAGGCGTTCGAGCAACCCCACGCTGGCCTGGGTGTCCTCGCCCGGGCAGAGCACCACCAGCGATACCTCCCGCGCCAACCTCGGCACCTCCGGGCCGTGGGCGGTGATTCGGAGGGCGAAATCCTCCGGGCCCAGCGCACGGGCCAACCGAGGCAACGTCGACTGCGAGTCGTCCACTACCAGCAGGGTGAAGGGCCTGGAGTTCACAGTGTCCCCGCAAAATGGTGATTTCACGGTATCATAGGCATGCGACGATATGCGACCCCTGCAATTGGATAAAAACCGGATTCTCTGCTAGCGAGCCGCCAACTTCGCAGGTCCGCCCGCCGAGGTCCCTCGTGGCCCAATACCCAAGCATCAGCCTGTTCTTCCCCGCCTGGAACGAAGAGGACTACGTCGAGCGCGCCGTCAGCCGGGCGCTGGAGGTCCTCCCCGCCCTGACGGACGACTTCGAAATCATCGTCGTCAACGACGCATCCACGGACCGCACCCGTGAGGTCTGTGAGGCGCTGGCCCAGAAGGTCCCCCAACTGCGTGTCATCCACCACCCCGTGAATCTGAAGCTGGGTGGCGCCATGCGCACCGGGCTGGCGGCCTCGACGAAGGACATCGTCGTGTACTCCGATGTAGACCTGCCCTGGGACATGCGCGAGCTGGAGCGGGCGCTGCACCTGATGTCGTACCTGGAGGCGGACATGATTTGCGCCTTCCGGTTCGACCGCACGAGCGAGGGCGCCAAGCGCATCATCTACTCGTTCGTCTACAACATGCTCATCCGGTCGCTGTTCGACATCCAGATCAAGGACGTCAACTTCAGCTTCAAGGTGATGCACCGCCGCGTGCTGGAGGCCATGGAGCTGCACAGCCAGGGCTCGTTCATCGACGCGGAGCTCGTGGTGAAGGCCATCCGCCAGGGCTTCCGCGTGTTCCAGATGGGCGTGGACTACTTCCCACGCACGCGCGGCGTGTCCACGCTGGCCTCGCCCTCCGTCATCACGAAGATGGTGCGGGAGCTGGTGAAGCTCTATCCGAAGATGCGCGCGCCGCAGCCGCCAGTGCACCCGGTGCGCTTGCCGCCTTCCGTGCAGCAGCTCCACGCGGTGCCGCCGGGCCGCACGGCGCGAGGCTGAGCCCCGCATGACGCGCCCCCTCACGCGCCTGGTGGTGAACGCGGACGACCTGGGGCTCCATGCCTCGCTGGACGCGGGCATCCTCCGCGCGCACCGCGACGGCATCGTCACCAGCGCCACGCTGCTGGCCACGGGCCCCACCGCGCCCGAGGCCGCCGCCCGCGCGAAGGAGGCACGGCTCGCGGTGGGCCTCCACCTGGCGCTCTCCACGCGGCTGCCTCCCGCGGCGCCCGCGCACGAGGTGCCCACGGTGGCACCGGAGGGCCGGCTGCGTGGCAGCTGGGCCGACTTCGCCCGCGCCTGGCTCACCGGACAGGTTCGCCGGGACGAGCTGGCGCGCGAGCTCTCCGCTCAGCTTCAGCGGGCCCGCGCCCTGGGCGTGACGGTGGACCACCTGGACGGGCACCAGCACCTGCACCTGCTGCCCGGGGTACGTCCCCTGGTGGAGTCCCTGGCCGCGCGCGAGGGGCTGCCCCTGCGCTGGCCGGACGCCCTGCCTCGCCCTCGCTGGCTGAAGGCGCCGGGCCCCGCGCTGAAGGCCACGGTGCTGGCCGTGCTCGCGCGCGCCGCGCCTCGGGCCCCCAAGGGCGTGCGCCGGGTGAGCGCGGGCGGCGTCTTCGAAGCGGGGATGCTGGACGAGGCCGCCCTGCTCGCGGTGGTGGACGCGCTGCCCGCGGGCGACTTCGAGCTGGGCTGTCACCCGGGTGAAGGCACGCCGCACGTCCCCGAAGACCCGGCGTGGCGCTACGGCTGGCAGGCGGAGCTGGCCGCCCTCACCAGCGCGCGCGTGAAGGCGCGGCTGCACGAGCGCGGCATCGAGCTTCACAGCTACGGAACGCTGTTCTCCGCCACGTAGAGGACGTGCGGCGTGGTGTAGCCCTGGCCCAGGTCCACCACCTCTCGCACCGCGAAGCCCGCGTCCTTCAGGTAGCGCGTCATCTCGGCTCGAGGCTTCAGCGCCATGCCGCCGCTGGCCTTCGTGCGGCCCAGCAGCGACACCATCACCCACTCCTGCGCCAGCGCCTTGCGGTGCTTCCAGGAGCCGTCACCCTCCACCTCCTTGAGCAGCAGCCGCCCGCTGGGCTTCAGCAGGTCCCGCACCGTGGAGAGGAAGCCGGGCCACTTCGGCTCCGGCAGCAGGTACAGCACGTCGCACACCACCGCCGCGTCGAAGCGCCCGGAAGCGCCCCCGGCCAGTGTCTCCTCCACGGTGCCTTCCTCGATGCGCACGTTGGGCTGGCCCGCGAGCGCCCGCCGTGCCCAGGCCACCTTGCGCGAGTCCGGGTCCACGCCGTGCACGGTGCGGCGCGGGTCCTCCAGCGCCAGCAGCGCGGACAGCAACCCATGCCCACAGCCAATGTCCGCCACAGCGCCCACGGGCGTGCGCGCGGCCATGGCCAGCAGCGGCGCGGAGAAGGCCCGCGCGTGGACGTGGAAGCGCTCGGCGACGGGCAGCCCGTCGTAGCGCAGGAGGGCCTGTTCGATGAGGTCGCTCATGAGACGTAGTAGTCCGCGCCGAAGGCCCACGAGAGGACGAGCAGCGACGCGGCGCCCACCGCCAGCGCCCCGCGCAGCAGCAAGGGCCGCTCGCGCAGGAGCATCGCCGCGGTGAGGAAGACGGGGAAGGCGGACAGCAGGTAGCGCCCCATGCCCATGAAGTCCTTGGTGGACCACGCGGGCAACCCGACGATGGCCAGCACGTAGACGGCGTAGCCCCACCCCAGCAGCTTGCGCGTGGGCCACACCAGCGCCAGCGCCAGCAGCGTGAAGAAGGCGTGCGCGGCCAGCCGGAAGGCCTCGCGCTTGTCCTGCGGCGCCAGCACGACGCGCTCGAACCAGCTCACCTTCAGCCACGTGTGCCAGCCCGGAATCTGCTCCCAGCCGGGCGAGCCCTGCACCTTCACGAAGGCCACCGGGTCACCGAACTGGTGCCACAGGAAGAGCATGTACGCGCCGAAGCCCAGGCCCGACAGTACCGGCAGGAAGTCCACCGCGCTCCACTTCTCGCCTCGCGCGTGCTTCCACTCCAGGCGGCGCACCAGCAGGCCCAGCACCACCGCGGGGGCCACGGGCCGGGCCGCGGTGGCCACCGCCGCGACGAGGACGGCGGGCCCCAGGTGCCCGCGCTCCAGCAGCAGGAAGGCCGCGACCACCAGCAGGACGAACAGCGCGTCCGAATACATGGCGCCGTAGAAGTAGAGCGTGAAGGGGTAGCAGGCCATCAGCAGCCCGGCCTTCAGCGCCGTGTCCTCGTCCGTCAGCTTGCGCGCCCAGACGGTGAAGAGCATCAACGCCAGCGGGCCGCACAGCAGCGTGATGAGCACGCCGGACTGGTACACATTGGGCCCCAGCGACTCCACCGCGCGGATGAGCAGCGGGTACAGCGGGAAGAACGCCACCGAGCTCTGCTGGCCCGGGGCGAACTGGTAGCCCTCCTGGGCAATCCGCATGTACCAACTGGAATCCCAGGCCACCCAGCCCATGGTGAAGTACTCGTCGAGCCGGACGACGGGGTTGTTGGGGTCCTTGTGGAAGAAGCGCCAGGCCCCGGCGGTGGCGGCGGCGCCACAGGCCACGACGGCCGACAGGACGACGAGGACGATGGTGCGGGACGCGGAGCGGGCCATGGGGCCCGGGAGGCTCGGGCCAGAGACGGCCTCCGGTCAAGCCCGGGAGCCGCTGATACGCGGGACTCCCGGGTGCCGGCACGGGAATGACTCAGCGCGGGTAGAACGTCTTGCCCGCCTTCACCATCTCCACCAGGTGCGGCGCGGGGGCGAAACGCTCCCCGAGCTTGTCGTGGTAGTGCTCCAGCTTGCGCAGCACCTCGGCGGGGCCGCGGCTGTCCACGTAGTGGAAGGGCCCCCCCAGGAAGGGCGGGAAGCCCAGGCCGAAGATGGCGCCCACGTCGCCGTCACGCGCGCTGCGGAGGATGCCCTCGCCCAGGCAGCGGATGGCCTCGTTGACCATCTGCAGCACCACGCGCTCCGCCATCTCCGCGCGGTCGAAGGAGCGGCGCTCCGTGCCGTGCGGCAGCAGGGCGTAGATGGAGCTGTCCACCTCCTGCTTTTTCCCGTCCTCGTACAGGTAGAAGCCCTTCTGCGTCTTGCGGCCCAGGCGGCCGTCGGCCACCACCTTCTCCAGGGCCTTGGGCGCCGCCATGCGCTTGCCGAAGGCGGCCTCCATGATGGGGCCCACCTTCTGCGCCACGTCGATGCCCACCTCGTCCAGGAGGGTAATCGGGCCCACGGGGAAGCCGAACTCGACCAGCGCCCTGTCCAGCTCCGCGATGTCCGCGCCTTCTGCCAGCAGGTAAGCCGCCTCGTTCATGTACGGGGCGAGGATGCGCGAGGTGTAGAAGCCCGGCCCGTCGTTGACGACGATGACCGTCTTGCCCTGCTTGCGCCCCACCTCCACGCAGGTGGCCGTCACCCAGTCCGCGGTGCCCGCGTGGGTGATGATCTCCAGCAGCGGCATCTTGTGGACCGGGCTGAAGTAATGCATGCCAATGACTTGCGCCGGCCGGCGGCTGCCCTTGGCCAGCTCCGTAATCGGGATGCTGGAGGTGTTGGACGCGAAGATGGTCTGGTCGCCGGTGACGGCCTCCACCTCCGCGATGATGCGGTGCTTGAGCTTGAGGTCCTCGAACACCGCCTCGATGACCAGGTCCGCGGACTTGAAGCCGCTGTAGTCCGTGCCCGCCGTCACCAGGGCCGACTTCGCCGTGGCCTCGCGGCGCGTGAGCGAGCGCCGCTTCACACGCTCGTCCAAGATGGACTGCACCTGCTTCATGGCCCGGCCCACGCCCGCGTCATCCTTGTCCTTCACGCGCACGGGCACGCCCTGGAGCACGCTGGTGACATAGGCGATGCCGCCGCCCATCAGCCCGCCGCCCAGCACCGCCACCTTCTTCACCTCGCGCGGCTTCGCGTCGGGGTTGGAGGTGCCGTTCTCCTTCTTCAGCGCCGTGGTGGCGAAGAAGATCTCCACCAGCCTCTTGGAGACGTCCGACACCACCAGCTCGCCAAAGGCCTTCGCTTCCGCCTCCTGGCCCGCCTTGTGCCCGGACTCCAGGCCCACGCGCACGACCTGGAGCGCCTTCTCCGGCGCGGGGAACTTGCCGCGCGTCTTCTTCAGGAGCTGCTTGCGCGCCTGGTCGAAGAGGACCTTGCGGCCCAGCGGGTTGTCCTCCAGCGCCACCTCCGCCCACAGCTCCTTGTTGGCCAGGCCCTGGATGAAGCCCGCAAGCCCCTTGGCCTTGCCGTTCGCGGCCACGCCCTTGAAGCCCTGGCCATGACGGCGGTCCACCTTCAGCTTCCCGTCGGCCAGCTCCTTCGCGCGCAGCACCGCGATGGCGCGGAGGATGGGCGTCGGCACCACCTCATCCACCACGCCCAGCTTCTTCGCCTTCGCGGGCTTGAGGCTCTTGCCGGTGAGGATGAGGTCCAGCGCCGCCTGCACGCCAATCAGCGCCGGCAGCCGCTGCGTGCCGCCCGCGCCCGGAATCAGGCCCAACTGCACCTCCGGCAGCCCCAGCGACGTCTTCGGGCTGTCGGTGGCGATGCGGTAGTCACACGCCAGCGCCCACTCCAGGCCGCCTCCCAGACATGCGCCGTGGATGGCCGCGACGACGGGCTTGGGGAAGTCGGCCAGCTTGTCGAAGCCCTCCTGCCCGTTGCGGCTGATGGCGGTGGCCTCCTCCGCCGTCTTGATGGTCTGCAGGAAGTCGATTTTCGCCCCGGCGACGAACGAGTCCTTCTTGCCGGACGTGAAGACGACGGCCTTCACCTCGGGCTCGCGCTCCGCGCGCATCATGACGCGCAGGAAGGCCTCGCCCGTCTCCGGCGACAGCGTGTTCACCGGCGAGTCCGGCAGGTCGAAGGTGATGACGGCGACGCCGCCCTCCACCTGGTACGAGAAGCCCTGCTTCACCTCGAGCTCTTCCGCCTTGGTGGCCATCACGCACGCTCCAGGATGACGACTGCGCCCAGGCCGCCCGCCGCGCAGACGGTGCACATCGCCGTGTTCTTGTTCCGACGCTTCAGCTCATTGATGGCCTGGGTGACGATGCGCGCCCCCGTGGCCCCAAAGGGATGACCGATGGCGATGGAGCCACCCGTCACGTTCAGCCGCTCCCGGTCGATTTCGCCCACCGGCGCGCTCCAGCCCGCCTTCTTCGCGAAGGCCTGGGACGCCAGCGCCTGGATGTTGCTGGCCACCTGTGCGGCGAAGGCCTCGTGCATCTCCACCAGGTCGATGTCCGCCAGCGTCATGCCCGCGCGCTTGAGCGCCGTGGGCACCGCGTAGGCTGGGCCCTGGAGCAACTGGTCGCCCGGGTCCGTGGCCGCGTAGGCGTGGCTGCGGAGGAAGCCCAACGGCTCGTAGCCCAGCGCGCGCGCCTTCTCCTCGCTCATCAGCAGCAGCGCCGCGGCGCCGTCCGTCAGCGGCGACGCGTTGCCCGCCGTAATCGTGCCGTACTTGCGGTCGAACGCCGGCTTGAGCTGCCCCAGCGCCTCCATGCTGGAGTCTTCACGGACGATGTTGTCGCGCTCCGCCGTCTTGTCGAACTTCGGCGGCACGACGACGTGCATGACCTCGTTGTCGAACAGACCGTCCTTCCACGCCTTGGCCGCGTTGCGGTGCGAGTTGAAGGCGATGCGGTCCTGCTCCTCGCGGGAGATGCCGTTCTCCTTGGCCATCTTCTCCGCGCTCTCCCCCATCGTCATGCCGGTGGAGTACTCGGCGATGGCCGGGGGCACCGGCAGCAAATCCTTGGCCTTGAGGCGCTGGAAGGGCTTGAGCTTGTCCGGCAGCGAGCGCCCCTTGGACGCCGCCACCAGCGCGTGGGCCAGCGGCCGGCTGGTGAAGATGGGCGCGTCCGACATGGACTCGGTGCCACCGGCGATGATGACGTCCGCCTCGCCCGTGGCAATCGCGTTGGCCGCCGTCGTCAGCGCCTGGATGGACGTGGCGCACGCGCGCGACACCGTGAAGGCATCAATCTTCTTCGGCAGCCCCGCCGCGATGACGACCTCGCGGGCAATGGACGGGGCCGTCAACGTGGGGATGACCTGGCCGAACACCACCTGGTCGATGACGTTCGGGTCCAGGTCCGTCTTCTGGACCAACTCCTGGACCACCAGGCGGCCCAAATCCAGCGCCGTCAGCCCTGAGAAGACGGAGCCCGCCTTGACGAACGGGGTCCGCAGGCCGCGGACGATGGCCACCCTTCGGGGGCCGTTGCGCTTCTCGCTTGCCATGTGTGCCACACCTCCAGCGAAGTCGGGAGGTGGGCATCTAACGAGCGGCGATGCGCCGCGTCAATCGTCCGTTGATTCAAAAATCAATCGGTGGACACTCCCCCGGGGCGACTGTCCGCCCCGGGGGAAGGCGACCCTAGGCACCCAGCGTGCCCTGGCGCAGGGCCACGCCGTGGCGGTGGACGGCCTCCACCAGGAACTTCGCGGCGTCGGGGTCCGTGGGCGGGAGGATGCCGTGGCCCAGGTTGAAGATGTGCCCTTCGGGGCCCGCGCGGCGGAGGATGTCCTTCACGCGGCCGTCCAGCTCCTCGCGGGGGAGGAACAGGTGCAGCGGGTCCAGGTTGCCCTGCACCGCCACGTCCGGCCCCAGCACCTTCCGGCCCTCGTCCATGGGCAGCGTCCAGTCCAGGCCCACCACGTCCGCGCCGGTGCTCTTGAGCAGCGACAGGTGCGAGGACATGCCCACGCCGAACACGATGACGGGCACGCCGGTGGCCTTCAGCTCGGACACCATGCGCTTGAGGTAGGGAATGCAGAAGCGCTCGTAGTCCCATGGCGACAGCGCGCCGCCCCACGAGTCGAAAATCTGGACGATGCTCGCGCCCGCCTCCACCTGCATCTTCAGGTAGGGGATGAGCGTGTCGGTGAGCTTGCCGAAGAGGCGGTGCGCCAACTCGGGCTGCTCGAACATCAGCCGCTTGATGAGGATGTAGCTCTTGGAGCCGCCCCCCTCCACCATGTACGCGGCCAGGGTGAAGGGCGCGCCCGCGAAGCCGATGACGGGCACGGAGTCATTGAGTGCCTTGCGCGTGCGGCGGATGGCCTCGGCCACGAAGCCGGTGCCCTCCACCGGGTCCGGCACGCCCAGCTTGTCGATGTCCGCCGCGGAGCGCACGGGGTCGGGGAAGTGCGGCCCCTTGTCCCCCAGCTCCAGGGTGATGCCCATGGCCTCCACGGGGATGAGGATGTCCGAGAAGATGATGGCCGCGTCCACACCCAGGCGCGTCACCGGCTGGACGGTGACTTCCGCCGCCAGGTCCGGGTGCTTGCACAAGTCCAGGAAGGCGATGTTGCCGCGGATGGCCCGGTACTCGGGCAGGTAGCGGCCCGCCTGGCGCATCAGCCATACCGGCGTCGTGTCTGTGGGCTGGCGGCGCGCCGCGCGGAGGAGTCGGTCGTTCACTTCGAACCTCGGAGTGGGCCCCGCGCCAGGCGGGGCGAATGAAACAGGTGCGGTCAGCGCTGGCTCCACGCCAGCGTCTGGCGCAGCGGCCCGGTGCCTTCGTCCACGAACAGCAGACGATTGGCGCCGTCCTCCCAGTCAAAAGAGCCCTGGGAGCCGCCGCGCAAGAGCTTGTACTCGAAGACGGCGCCCACTGGCAGCGACAGCGCGAAGCCCTCGGGCCCTGGACGAAGCGAGCGCTCGGGCTTCCACCCGCCCATCTCCGGCCCGCTGCCCACCAACCGCACCGACGGGTCCCCCACGGCCAGCTCCACCTGGCGCCGCGTGCCCAGCCCCCGCCACCGCAGACCCGCGAGCTTCGCCGCCGTGGCGAAGCCGCCCGCCGCCGGAGGCGTCAGCCGCGCCAGGGCCACCTCGCCGGCGGGCACGCGCATGAAGCCCGCGCCCCCGGCGGCCAGCGGCGGCGCCAGGGCCAGCGGCTCCAGCTTCGCGCCGGCCAGCCCGTCGGGCAGCGGCACGTCCACGGCGCTGTCACGGGTATTCACGGCGATGACGACAACCTCGTCGGCGGTGACGCGGGCGTAGGCAAAGAGGTCCTCCCGGGCGGCGAGAATCATCGTCTCGCCACGCTGGAGGGCCGCACTGCCTCGACGCAACGCCAGCAACCCGCCAATCCACGACCGCAGCGGGTGGTTCGTGAAGCGCATATCCCCCCGGTTCTCCGGCTCCTTCGCGCCCGTCAGGCCCTCCTCGGTGCCGTAGGTGAGCGCCGGCACGCCGCGCGCGGTGAGCTGCACCGCCAGCGCCCGCTTCACCCGCTCCACGTCACCACCGCACTCGCTCATCACCCGGGGCAGGTCGTGGTTGTCCACCATCGTCACGAGCGAGCCCGGCGCCGGGTATAGCCGGTCGTTGAAGAGGATGGCGCCCAGGTGCGACGGGGAGCGGTCCCTGCAAAAGACGTCCACCAGCGCGAAGGCCAGCGGGAAGTCGAACATCGTCCCGAAGCGGCCTTCCTTCATCGTGTTCGACAGCAGCACCGGGTCGCCGTCCAGCATCTCCCCCAACAGCAGGAAGTCCGGCCCCGCGTGCTGGCGCAAGTCGTCGTTGTAGCGAGCCCAGAAGGAGGTGGGCATGTGCTTCACCGCGTCCAGCCGGAAGCCCGCGGGCTGGAGCACGTCCACCCACCGGCGCGAATGCGCCAGCAGGTGCGCGTACACATCTTCCTTCTCCACGGCGAGGTCCGGCAGGCCGTGCACATCTCCCATCACCAGCTCGCGTGAATCGCCCCAGTCCTTGATGGGACCCAGGCCGTGGAACCAGTCAGGCCGCTCACGCGACAGGCGCGTCCCTGGCCCCACGTGGTTGAGCACCACGTCCAGCACCAGCCGCATGTCCCGGCGGCGCAACTCCGCCGCCAGCGTCTTCAGCAGGGCCTCGTCTCCGAAGCGCGGCTCCACCCGGCCGAAGTCCTCCACCCAGTAACCGTGGAAGGCGCCGTACCCATGGAACTTGTCGGTGCGCATCTGGAAGACGGGTGAAAGCCACACCGTGCGGACACCGAGCTGCTGCAGCCCGTCCAGTCGGTCAATGACGCCTTGCAGGTCTCCGCCGTGAAAGGCCTGCGCGTCCTCCAGGTCCACTGCACCGTCGTTCTTCGGGTCTCCATTGGAGAAGCGGTCCACCATCACGAAGTAGACCGCGTCTCCCGCCGGCGGCTCCCACGAACCCCGGTAGGGCTCGGGCACGGCCGGCGTGCCCGTGCCCGGCTCGATGCCCGGTCCGGCCGGCGCGTCGAGACCCGGCACCGTGCCCGGACCACCGTCCGTGTCCGGCACCAGGAAGGGCGAGGCAAGGAAGGAGTCGAACAGCGCGCCCGCCTGCCCGGCGATCTGCGTGGCCACCTCCAACTGTGCATCGTCCTCGCGCTGCTGGTCGAACTGAAGCGCCGCGCCGTAGTCCTGGGTGACGACGGTGGGCGCCATGGCGGAGTCCGCCCGCGCGCCCGTGGTCCGCACCGAGATGTCCCACGAGAAGCGGCCCCCTACCTGGCTGAAGAACGACACCCGCGTCTCCACCAGCAGGTGCAGCGGCGCCTCCGGCGTCAGCGCCTTCAGCATCTCGAAGCGGCGCTGCGAGTCGCGCACCTTCGCGAAGTAGGCGGCGTAGTCCGCGTAGGGCACCACCTCCACGCGCAGGTTGCGCCTGGCCAGGGTCTCCGCGATGCGCTGCTTCAGTCCTTCCGGGACGTCCGCCACCACGCCGGCCCGCCTCGCATCATCCCGCACGTAGGCCACGGCGACCACCGTGCCGCTGGGCGCCAGGGGCGGAGGCGCCGCGCGAGGCAGACACGCCGCGAGCGTCACCGCGGCCAGCGCCGCTGTGAGGGAGACCACCACGCTCCATCGCCTTGTCAGAACCATCCTTCGGCCTCGATCGCGACCACCGAGTGCCAGTGACGCTCGGGGCCGACGTAAACGTTGTACTGGTCCAGGCTGTCCACGAAGGAGTTGCCGAACGCCGCATGTTGGGTGGAGCGCTGGAGCCCGTACAGCAGCCGCAGACTGGGGCGCGCGTAGATGCTGCGGCCCGTGGGGTTGAGCACCACACCGGCCTTGAACTGCCAGGTGTCGCGCGTGTCGCTGTCACCGAACTCCAGGCCGCGCGCGTCCGCCATGCCGTCGGTGCTGGTGAACACCGAGTCCACATGGTTGCGGTAGAGATTGCCGTTCAGGCTCTTCTCGCGCGCGACGCTGCTCTCCACCAGGAGGTGAACCTTGTCGGTGAGGAAGTACTGGAGGCGGAGCACCGTGGAGGCGATGACGCGGTTGTCCTCACCCGCGGCGATCTTGTTGTCCTTGTTGAACGAGTAGCCAGCCCACACGCCCCAGAGCGCCTCCAGCTTGTCGGGGATGATGCGCAGGTAGGCCTCGTTGCCGAGGTTGCCGTCGTAGCGCTCGTCGGTCTGGTCCGTGACGTACACGGTCCAGTCCCGGCCCCGGAAGTTCTCCGTGTAGAAGGGCTGCGGATGGCGCTTCTCGAACGTCAGGTACAGGTTGCTCCACACCAGCGGCCCCACCCCGCCGAAGCCCACGTAGCCCATGGCCCGGTACGACAGCGCGCTGCGCGCCTTGAGGTCCGGGACCAGGTCCTCCGCGCCCGGGTTGGCCTCGAAGTAGCGCCGCACCACCTCGCGCCGCGCGAAGTTCTCGTAGCTGGTCCCGGGCGACGCGTAGAGCGCGTTCCGGTTGCCGCGCACCGCGGGCTCGTAGCCCACCTGGCCGCGGATACCCACCTCCAGGTGGCCGGGAATCAACCGGTAGCGGAACGACGCGGCGCCCGTCAGCACCGTGTTGTAGTTGTTCGGGCGCAGCGTGTAGCCGCTGTCCCCCACCGCCAGCAGGACGTCGTAGCGGTCGCCCTGGTACGTGCCGGACAGGCCCACCGTGTCCCAGAGCAGCGTGCCGGGACGCTGGTCATAGATGTGCAGGTCGTTCCAGCGGTCCTCGAGCGTGCCGAGCTGCCACGTCACCCGGTCCAGCAGGATGTTGCCGGCGCGGACGAAGAGGTAGTCAGCGCTGAAGTTCACCAGTGAGCCATTACCGGGGTCCGCCGAACGAAACGACCTGCCAGAGATACGGGAGTGGACCTCGGCCCACACCTCGTCGGTCCCCGGCGTGGCCTGCAACGCGTCCAGACGGAGGTTGAGCTCACCGTAAGGGCTTTCGTTGAGGAGCCGACCGTAGAGCCAGTAATAGCCCAGTTGGCCCGAGCCGCCCGCGAAGTCCGGGCGGGTCATGATGCGGAAGTAACCCGCGGCCCCGAAGCGATCGCGAGGCGCATCGGCCAGGGCAATGAGTGGCAGGAACGTCAACAGGATGGCGCCGAGGCGCGCAGGCAGGACTCGCATGGGCGGGCCCCGCTTATAGCGCAACCTGCTTGCCTGCCTACTCCGCACGCAGGACGACGATGGTTCTTTCCGGCATCCCGTACGTCGGACCGTTCACTGGTGACGGTGCATCAAGCCACGAGTTACCCGTGGACCGGCTATCCAGGCCCGCCGTCGTGAGATAGGCGGAGCTGTCGAAGTACGCCTGCGTGTCGATGAGCCGCGTCCACTTGCGGCCTTCGGGCAGCGTGAACGTCACCGCGCGGGGCTCCATGTTGATGAGCACCAGCAACTCCGGCCCGTAGGACGCGTCGTGATAGTGAATCATCAACTGCTTGCTGTCCCACGCCGCCTCCGTGTTCTGCGCGCTCTTCCAGGCCAGCGGCGCGCCCTTGCCGTAGTCCTTCGGAGCGAAGGCATAGGCATGCTCCTTGCGCAGGCGGATGGCAGCCTTCACGAACTCGAACATGCGGTGACGTTCGTCGCGCGCCAGGTACGTACCCCACTGGTACCAGTTGAAGGGGTTGTCGGACAGCGTGGAGTAGGCGTTGTTGTTCCCCAACTGCGTGCGCATCCACTCGTCGCCGCCCAGGATCATCGGCGTGCCGTGGCTGATCATCATCGACATGAAGGCATTGCGAATCATCTGCCGCCGCATGCTCTCCGCGCGCTCGTCGCCAATCGGCCCCCAGTTGCGGGAACGGTTGTGCTCCTCGCCGCTGACCTTGTCGCAGAAGGGACTGTTCGGTGTGTCACAGCACACCGGGTTCAGCGGACCGCAGCGGTTCTGCTTCTCGTCGTACGCGAACAGGTCGTACATGGTGAAGCCGTCGTGCACGGTGATGAAGTTCATGGAGTGATACGGGCGGCGGCCATTGCGCTCGAACCACTCCTGGCTGCCGTACATCAGGAAGCCGCCGTCCACGGTGCCAGGCCGGCCGCACAGCGAACCCTCGTTGGAGTTGAGCTTCCAACCATCCTGGTTCATGAACGCGCGCCACCAGTCGCGGAAGCGGCCGTTCCACTCGTACCAGCCATTGCCCGGCTGCGTCTTGGCGTTGGGGAACTCGCCCAGCGGCATGCAGTACCAGCCGCCCGCGCTCCACGGCTCGGCCATGATGCGGGTGTTGTACTTCTGGAGCACCGGGTCGTCGATGACGTCCTGGAGCACGGTGTTGCGCGGGTCATCCCAGCGGTTGTAGTCGCCGTCCCGCTCACCCAGGATGGGCGCCAGGTCGAAGCGGAAACCATCCACGTGGAGCTCTTCCACGTAGAAGCGCAGGCTGTCGATGATGAGCTTGCGCGTGGGCCGGTGGTTGGGGCGCGTCTGGTTACCGACGCCAGTGTTGTTCCAATACGTGCGGCGGTCCGGGTTGAGCGCGTAGTACGCTTGGTTGTCGATGCCGCGGAACGAATAGAGGCCAGCCGTCTCCGCGGGGTCCAGGGACTCCAGCGGCTCGCCGGGCATGACGTCATCCGTCTCCAGCTTCTCGCGCCAGAGGCCACCCTCGCCGGTGTGGTTGTAGACGACGTCGATAATCACCTCGATGCCGTGCTTGTGGAGTTGCTCCACCATCCACTTGAACTCGTTGATGACCTGGTGCGGCTCCTTGAAGGCCGCATAGGACAGCTCGGGCGCGAAGAAGTTGATGGTCTGGTAGCCCCAGTAGCCACCGTCCAGCGGCTTCTCGTGGATGGGCAGCAGCTCCACCGCGGTGATGCCCAGCTCGGCCAGGTAGGCCGCCTTCTCACCGAAGCCGCGGTAGGTACCCGGGAAGCGCACACCGCTTGCGGGGTCCGCCGTGAAGCCCTTGGCGTGAACCTCGTAGACGATGAGGTCCTGCCAGCCGTGCCCCTGCCAGTTCTCGTCCTGGCGGTTGGCGCGCCACTGCTGCTCCACCTCGCCCCACTGGTAGTCGCCGCTCTTGACGAGCACGCTCTTGGCGGAGGCCGCGTAAGTCACCTGCGTGCGGGCCGGACCGCTGGCCGTGCTGCCCTTGCTCCAGTCGTGGTCGCGGTGCAGGGCCTTGGAGTACGGGTCCGTGAGCAGTTTGTTCGGATTGAAGCGGTTGCCGTAGACGTCCGCGTCCGCCTTGAAGCCGTGGATGGACCCGGGGAACCACCGCGGGTCGAACTCCCAGTTGGGCCCCCATGCGCGGAAGCCGTAGTGCTGTCCCACGCCTACGCCTTCCACGTAGACGCTCCACACGTCGCCATAGCGTGTCATCTCATAGGCGCGTGCCGGGCGGTTGCTCTCCGGGTCCTCGAAGAGCAGCAGCTCCAGCCGGGTGGCGTTCTCCGAGTACAGGGCGAAGTTCACGCCCTTGTCCACGTAGGTGGGGCCGATCTGGCGAAGGGACTCGATGTCGTCCACCGAGTAGCTCGGGGCCCGAGCAGCACTGTGGTACAGCCGGACGTAGTCGCTCTCGCTACAGCCAGTGATGAACAGGGCGGTGGACAGCGCCGCGCCCACGAGGCGGGACATTCTGTGAGTGCGCATCAGGTAGGCTGACCTCGAGGTCCGGACATGACTCGGCCCGGCAATCAAACTCCGTTTCCATAACAAGCGCCTTCCATGCCTGACAAGGCAGGGCCCGGGTTTCCAATCGGGAACAGACCTTCGTTCACTGGCGCACGCGACGGGAGGATGCAGCGCAAGCAACCAAGGAGGTTTGAGGAAACAAGAAGCGTCCGGGTAAGGTGCGCGACCGTCTTCCCATCAATTTCTCCGAGCACGACTTGTCCGAAGTCACCCTGAGCGGGATCAAGAAGTCGTTTGGCCAGAACCTCATCGTGAAGGGCGTGGACCTTCAGGTGGGTGAAGGTGAATTCCTGGTGATGGTCGGCCCGTCTGGCTGCGGGAAGACGACCTTGCTGCGACTCATCGCAGGCCTGGAACAGGTGGACGCGGGCGAGGTGCGCATTGGCGGCGCCCGGGTGAACGACGTTCCGCCTCGTGACCGCGACGTGGCGATGGTGTTCCAATCCTATGCGCTCTACCCGCACATGACGGTGCGGGAGAATCTGGCCTTCGGCCTGACGCTCCGGAAGTTCCCCGCCGCGGAGATTGCGTCGCGCGTGCAGGAGGTGGCCGGAATGTTGGAGCTGAACCAGCTCCTGGAGCGCAAGCCCAAGGCCCTGTCCGGCGGCCAACGCCAGCGCGTGGCCATGGGGCGAGCCATCGTCCGCCGCCCCAAGGTCTTCCTCTTCGACGAGCCCCTCTCCAACCTGGACACCGCGCTCCGGGTCCAGATGCGCGGCGAGCTGGCGCGGCTGCACCGCCGGCTGGGCGCGACGATGATCTACGTCACCCACGACCAGGTGGAGGCCATGACGCTGGCCACCCGCGTGGCCGTCTTCAATGGCGGGCTCCTCCAGCAGGTGGGCCCGCCGCTGGAGCTCTACAACCGCCCCGCCAACCAGTTCGTCGCGGGGTTCCTCGGCTCCCCGTCCATGAACTTCCTGGAGGCGCGGCGAGAGGGGGCTCAGTTTACCGGCAAGGGCTTCACCCTGCCCTGTCCGGCGGACGTGACCGCGGAGGAAGCCACGGTGCTGCTGGGCCTGCGTCCCCAGGATTTGCGCGTGGAGTCCCAGGGGCCCCTCACCGGCACCGTGGACGCCGTGGAGCGACTGGGCTTCGACGGGTACGCCTTCGTCAAAACGGAAGCCGGACTGGTGGCGGCTCGCTTCGACAAGGGCGTGAACGTCTCGGTGGGTGACAAGGTGCACCTGGCCCCCGTGGCGGACGCGCTGCACGTCTTCTCCAAGGACGGCGCGAAGGCGCTGCGCCATCCGGAGCAGCGCGCCGCGCTGGAGATCGCGTCGTGAGCCGGTGGCTCGGCCTGGCGCTGCTCGCCACGGCGCTGAGCGCGCACGCGGCGCCTGCGGCGGAGAAGCCGCTGAAGCTGTGGCACGCGTACCGCGGCGGCGAGGAGATGGCGCTCGTCCAGGCCACGGAGCTCTTCACCTCGAAGACGGGCGTCCAGGTGGAGCTGCTCGCCCTGCCCTACGACGCCTACGCTGCCAAGCTGACCAACGCCATTCCCCATGGCGTGGGCCCGGACGTCTTCATCTTCAACCACGAGCGGCTGCTCAACTTCCACGCGATGCACCTGGTGGCTCCCGCCAGTGGCCTGGCGCGCGAGGACTACTTCCCCAACGCCGTGGAGGCGCTGGAGGTGGATGGCCAGGTGTACGGCTATCCCATGTCGCTCAAGTCGCTAGCGCTCTACGTCAATACGAAGCTCGTGCCCCAGCCGCCAGAGACGACGGACGCGCTGCTGGCGATGCTGCCCGCGCTGTCGGACGCGGACGCGGGCCGCTTCGGGCTGGCCTACGAGAGCGGCGACTTCTACTTCCACGCGGGGTTCCTCTTCGGCTTCGGCGGCGAGCTGTTCGATGCAAACGGCCGCGCGAGCTTCGACACACAGGGGATGGCCCGTTCCCTGGCCTTTGTGAAGGACCTGCAGGACCAGCGCTTCATTCCCCAGGAGGCATCGGGCGCGCTGGTGAAGAGCCTCTTCAACGACGGCCGTGCCGCCATGATCATCAGCGGGCCGTGGTTCGCTGGGGAGATTGCCCCCCAGGTGGACTACCGCGTGGTGGGGCTGCCGGCGGTGAGCACCACGAACATCCCCATCCGCCCCTTCCTGGGCGTGGAGACGGCCTACGTATCCGCGCGCTCCGAGCGAGCGGAGCAGGCCCAGGCGCTGGCGCGCTTCATCTCCCTGGGCGAGGCCTCTCGCGTGCGAGCCATGGTGGGCCGGCAGATTCCGGCGGACGTGGCCGCGTACACGCTGAAGGAGGTGCGGGAGGACACGCTCATCTCCTCCTTCCGCGAGGCGGCCCGCCACGCCACGCCCATGCCCAACACGCTGGAGATGGCGCGCGTCTGGGAGCCCATGAAGCTGGCGCTGCGCGCGGTGCTCCAGGGCGGCACCGCGCCCCAGGACGCCGGCGCGCTGGCGGACCGGCGCTACCGCGCGCTGCACCGCGAGCGCCCTCCCGACGCCAGCCCTCTGCCCTGGCTGGGATTGGTGGGCGCCATGGCGCTGGGCGGCTCCGTCTGGGTCCTGCGGCGCCCGGCGGCGACGCTGCCTTTCAAGCAGCGGTACCCTGACGTGGCGCAGGCGGTGGCGTACATCACCCCCGCGGCGACTGGCGTGGCGCTGCTGGTGTTCGTCCCCTTCGCGGTGGGTCTCAGCCTGTCGCTGTTCCACCACGAGGCGGGGGGATACGCCTTCGTGGGCCTGGCCAACTTCGTGGATATCCTGGCCAGCCGCGGCTACAGCATCACCGAGCCCCTCTCCTTCTATTTCACGCTGGCCGTGACGCTACTGTGGGCGGTGGTCAACGTGGTGCTCCACGTCAGCATCGGCCTGTTCCTGGCGCTGCTGTTGAAGGATCCGCTGCTGAAGCTGCGGGGTGTCTACCGGGTGCTGCTCATCATCCCCTGGGCCGTGCCCAACTACATCACCGCGCTCATGTGGAAGGGCATGTTCCACCGGCAGTTCGGCGCCATCAACGGCCTGCTGGTCGCCCTGGACCTGGAGCCGGTGAGCTGGTTCACGCGCTTCTCCACAGCCTTCGCGGCCAACGTGGTCACCAACACCTGGCTGGGGTTTCCCTTCATGATGGTGGTGGCGCTGGGCGCGCTCCAGTCCATCCCCCAGGAGCTCTACGAAGCCGCGGAGGTGGACGGCGCGAGCAAGTGGACGCAGTTCCGCCGCATCACCCTGCCGCTGCTGAGGCCCGCCATGCTGCCCGCCGTCATCTTGGGCAGCGTGTGGACCTTCAACATGTTCAACATCATCTACCTGGTGTCCGGCGGGGAGCCGGGCGGCGGCACCGACATCCTGGTGTCCGAGGCCTACCGTTGGGCCTTCCAGCGCAACGAGCAGTACGGCTTCGCGGCGGCGTACTCGGTCCTCATCTTCGTGGTGCTGCTGGTCTGGTCCGCCTTCACCAGGCGATTGATGCGGTCGTCCTCGGAGGTGATGGGATGAACCGCCCCTCGCGCATGAAGATGGCCGCCATCCACGCCGGACTGACGCTGCTGTGCATGGCCACGCTCTACCCGGTGCTCTGGGTGGTGAAGATGGCGCTGTCGCCCACGGACGGGCTGGCGCTCACCGCCAACCCCTTCCCCGAAACCGTCACGCTGGAGCACTTCCGGCAGGTGCTCTCCGGCACGGACGCGGCGGGGCGGTGGGTGTTCGGCCGGCAGCTCCTGGCGAGCATCGTCGTGGCGGGCGCCACCACGCTGGTGGGCCTGACGCTGGCAGTGTCCGCGGCCTACGCGCTGTCGCGCTTCCGCTTCCCCGGCAAGGAAGGCGGGATGCAGGCGCTGCTGGTGACGCAGATGTTCCCGGCGACGCTGATGATGGTGCCCATCTACAGCATCCTCCAGAAGCTGCACCTGCTGGACAGCCTCACGGGGCTCGTCCTCGTCTACGCCACCACCGCCCTGCCCTTCTGCATCTGGAACCTCAAGGGCTACTTCGACACGCTGCCGCGCGAGTTGGAGGAAGCGGCGGTGATGGACGGCGCCTCCACCTTCCAGGTGTTCGTGCGCGTGGTGCTCCCGCTGGCCCGGCCCGCGCTGGCCGTGACGGCGCTCTTCTCCTTCATGACGGCGTGGAACGAGTTCATCCTCGCCGCCACGCTGCTCAACGACCCGTCCCGCTTCACCCTGCCCGTCGCGCTCCAGCGCTTCGTCGGCGAGCACAAGGTGGAGTGGGGCAAGTTCGCCGCGGGCGCGCTCATCGTCTCCGCGCCGGTCATGGCGTTGTTCTTCGCGCTTCAGAAACACCTCGTCGGCGGTTTGACCGCTGGCGGCGTCAAGGGGTGATGTCGATGTCGTCTCGCTGTCTCCGTGCCCTCGTCCTCGTCCTGCCTCTGCTGGTCGTCGCTTGTGATGGCGACTCAGACGGAGGACCTGCTCCCAGCGACAACGCGCCCGTCGTGCGGGAGGTCCAGCCCTCGGGCGGTCCCGTCTCGGGCCACACCCTCATCAACGTCTACGGCGCCGGCTTCAAGGAAGGCGCGAAGCTCTACTTCGGCCAGCAAGAGGCCCTGCGGGTGGTGGTGGTCAACACCCACCGCATCTACGGCTACACCCCCACCGCCACCTCCGGCCTGGTGGACGTGCGCGTGGTGAACCCGGACAGCGCTCACGGCACCCTGGTGGGCGGCTTCACGTTCGAAGGCGCGCCGGTGGCGACCATCGAACAGGCCGAAGTGCTCAACGGCAACGTGGACGCGGTCAGCAACGGCCAGCCGGTGGGCACCACCGTGCGCGGCGCCGTCACCGTGGCCGGCATCACCCGTGGCACCGGTCAGGGCGGCGGCACCCGCGCGCAGGTGGGCTTCGCCCTGGCGGACGCGGAGCTGCTCAACCCGGACAGCTACACCTGGGAAGAGGCCAGCTACGAGGGTGACTCGGGCAGCCGCGAGGCGGACATCTACCAGGGCACCGTGCTGCTCCAGCCGACCATCGGCGGTGAGCGCCGTGAGTGGGTCGTCACCATGCGCTTCTCCATCGACAACGGCGCCACGTGGGTGATGGCAGACGGCGATGGCAGCGCCAACGGCGTGTCGGAGGACATGCTTCGTCGGGTATTCATCTCCCGGCCGCGCGTGGACTACTGCAAGCTGGGCCCCGACAACAACCTCGGGCCGGTCAACGTCTTCTACCGGCCGGGCGACATCACGCGCGTGAAGGTGGCCGGTCAGGTGTACGCGGCGGGCGTCACCCAGGGCGGTGGCGCGGGCTCGGGCCTGGTGGCGCAGCTCGGCTACGGTCCGGCGGACTCGGACCCGCGCAGCGACAGCGGCTGGACGTGGGTGAACGCCACGTACAAGACGGACCACGGCAACAACGACGAGTGGGAGGCCGACCTGCCCAACCCGGGCACCGTGGGCACCTGGCGCGTCGCCTACCGCTTCAGCATCAGCGAGAACGTGTGGCGCTTCTGCGACGCGGACGGCGTCAACGACAGCGACGAGGGCAACCTGACCTTCAGCCTGTCCAAGCTGGGCACGCTCACCGTGGGCGACGAGGCGCCGAAGCCGGCGGTGACGTGGTGCAAGATTGGCCTCGACCGGACGGCGCCGGAGGCCATCAACTACACGACGACACAGACGTCGGGCCTGAAGACGGTGTACGCCCAGGTCAACCTGCCGGGCGTGACGGACCGCGAAGGCGCAGGGCCTGGCCTGGCGGGCCAGCTCGGCTGGGGTCCCGTGGGCGAGGACCCGCGCACCTCGTCACGATGGAACTGGTCGACCCAGTTGACCTTCGACCAGGACAACTTCGAGGTGAACGACCAGTGGAAGGGCACGCTGCCCAACCCGGCCATCAACGGCGAGTACCGCTACGCGGTGCGCTTCAACCACGACGGTGGCCCCATCCGTGTGTGCGACGGCAACGGCGTGGACGACGGCGGTCAGAACTTCGAGATGGACCAGCTCGGCACGCTCAACGTGACGGGCCAGCCCGTCATCCCGCGCGTCATTGGTTACTGCAAGCTGGGGCCGAATGAGAACAACACGCCGCAGTCGCTGGCGTACACCACCGGGGATGCGGCCAGCCACGTCATCATCGCGTCCGTCAACGTGGCGGGCCTCACCAACACCACCACGGGCGAAGTCGCGGCCATCGTGGGCCAACTCGGCTGGGGACCCGCCGGTGAGGCTCCGGCCACGTCAGACGAGTGGGACTGGACCACGACGGCCCAGTTCAAGGGCGACTTCTGGGACAACGACGAGTACGAGGCCACGTTGCCCAACCCAGGCGTGGTGGGCAGCTACCGATTCGCCTACCGCTTCCAGGTGAACGGCGGCGAGTTCCTCTACTGCGACGCGGACGGCAACAGCAGCGGCCCGGACGGATTCAACGCGGACCTGACGGGCAGCCTGGCGGTGAGCGAGGCCCCGGATCCCGAGCCGACTGACAGCTACTGCCGTCTGCAGAGCGTGAGCGACACGACGGTGGGCAGCGGCGACATCGTCACCGTGGTGGGCCGGGTGCACATCCCGAGCGTCACCGCGGGCGAGGGGTCGGGCGCCAACGTCCAGGTGCAGGTGGGCGTAGGCGCCGCGGACACCAACGCATCCACCCAGGCGGACGCGTTCACATGGAAGGCCGCGGAGTACACCAGCGAGGCCGCCGGTGAGGCGGACACGGATGAGTTCTCCACCACCGTGACGCCGGCCTACACCGGCGACCGCGCCGTCAGCCTGCGCTACACCACGGACGGCACCACGTGGACGTACTGCGACAAGGACGGCAGCAACGTGGGTGGGTACACGCTGGGCCAGCAACACGCCCTCACGGTGGGTAACCACGCGGAGATTGAGTACTGCAAGCTCCAGCACCCATTCGAAATCGCGGTGGACGCCATTGACGGTGCTCGGACCGTTTACGGTCGGCTGTACCACGGAGGCGTCACCCCTGGAGGTGGCCAAGGCGCTGGCGTCGTCGCGGAACTCGGCTACGGCCCCGCAAGCAGCGACCCGGGTATCTCGGGCTGGACGTGGGTGGCTGCCAGCTACAACGGTGACTCGGGCGGCGATGACGAATACGCCGCGAACCTGCCGGAGGGCGTGCCTGTTGGGACGTCCTACACGTACCGATACTCCTACAACGGTGGACCGTACTGCTTCGGCGATTGGCAACCTGGCGGCGAACCAGGTGGCTCAGCCAACGGCGTGTCGCCGAACACTCTAGGCACGGTCATCCCGTAGCCACATGGCCAGTCCACTGGCCGCCCGGATGCCCACCGGGGCCCGGGCGGCCTTGCGGAATGATCGGACCAGCTGAAGCGTATGCTTGACAGTGTCGGATGAGGCCGATAAAAGCCCGCCTCACCGAAGCGCGGCGGACGCCTGACGGGCGGATAGCTCAGCGGTAGAGCGGCGCCCTTACAAGGCGATGGTCACAGGTTCAATCCCTGTTCCGCCCACTGATGTACCGATGTGGGGAGTTAGTTCAGTTGGTTAGAACGCCGGCCTGTCACGCCGGAGGCCACGGGTTCAAGTCCCGTACTCCTCGCCACTAAGAAGGGCCCGGAATCGCAAGGTTCCGGGCCCTTCGCCTTTTAGTGAGAGGCTCGGGTTTTGCCCCTGCCGCTCGCAGCCCCATCTGGGGAGTTAGTTCAGTTGGTTAGAACGCCGGCCTGTCACGCCGGAGGCCACGGGTTCAAGTCCCGTACTCCTCGCTAGAAAGCCCAGCAATCCTCCGGGGTTGCTGGGCTTTTCTTTTTCCTCTGTCCCCCTATGTGGCCTCAGTGTGCCGCTCCGGCACCGTTGGCCGGAGCGGCGTGGCGCTGGACGTCGCGGGCAAGGCGGCGGCATCCTCCGCGGACCTGCGCAGTCGACGTGCTCGTGGACGGGGTCCCCACCGGGCCCCAGGACGTGATGGTCCAGTGCGCCCAGAAGGCCGAGGCCCTGCAGGCGCCCCTGAAGCGGGGCGACGTGGAGCTCCGGTTCCAGGAGGGCCAGTGGAAGGCCTACGACGCGGCGAAGGCCCACCTCTCCAAGGGGCGCAAGAGCGAGGCGCTCGCGCAGCTCAACGATTGCATCGCGGAGGGGCGCATCCTCGAGAACCGGTACCCCGACTTCAAGGAGCAGAAGTTCGACATCGGCGGCACCAGCATGAGCATGTTGGAGCTGCTCCAGGCCTGCGCGAAGGAGCGCAAGGCGCTGCAGCCTTCCCCTTGAGCCTTCCTGCTTCGCCCCGAAGCCCGTCGCGTCCCAGAGGATTGGAGCGCCGGGGCGGGCGGAGTGGTGGGCCCGAACCTCGAGGTCGCGCGGTCCCCTTGAGAGGGACACCGCGCGGCACAGACTGGACGGAGCTTTTCCAGGATGATCCTCCGCAACGTCACGGATGAAGACCTTCCCATCTTCTTCGAACACCAGCGCGACCCAGAAGCGCAGCGCATGGCCGCATTTGCATCGCGGGAACGCGATGCGTTCATGACCCACTGGCGCACAAACGTTCTCCGCCCTGAGAACGTCACCCGCACCATCGTGATGGGCGGTGTGGTCGTTGGGCACATCGGCAGTTGGGAACAGGATGCCATGCGCCTCGTCGGCTACTGGATGGGTCGCGAGCATTGGGGCAAGGGCATCGCCACTCGGGCCCTCTCCGAGTTTCTCGTGCTCGAGCCCACCCGGCCACTTCATGCGTGGGTCGCTCTCAACAACCTCGCGTCGATCCGCGTCCTCGAGAAGTGTGGCTTCCACACCCTGCGCAACGAGAACCCGCATCACCCGGATGGCGTTGCCGAAGTCCTGATGAGGCTGGGTTCGACGTAGTGCGTGTGGCTCGGGCTTCGATGACCTCGGGCCCAGATTCCGGCGCTTCATCATGCTCGCCAAGAGGGCGGCACTGACGGTGGGCTGGACCTTTCGTTCAGCTCAGTGATCGAATCATGGGCAGGTGCAGGGGTGGGCGACCAACCGAACATGGAGCTGCGATAGAGAGGGGCGGAGCATGCAGGTACTCGGAAGCAAGGCGCAGGGAGCCCGGCTCGAACGCATGAAGGCGTCACCGCGCTTCAAGGACGGGATGTTCCACAACACATCCCTGGTGACTCAGGGGCTGAAGAAGGGCACCGCTGTCTCGACGATGAAGGAGTTCATCTGTGGCGGTCAGCGGCGGGTGCCGACTGGCGTGCTGCCCATCGTCAATCCGCTCGAGCAGTGGCTGCTCCCGGTGCAGGGCGGGCTCCGCGCGACGTGGCTCGGTCATTCCACCGTCCTGCTTGAGGTCGATGGGAAGCGCGTGTTGACTGACCCCGTGTGGGGAGAGCGCATCTCCCCACTTCCCTTCACGGGGCCGAAGCGGTTTCACCCCGCGCCGGTGACAATCGGTCAGCTTCCTCCGCTCCACGCGGTCGTCATCTCGCACGACCACTACGATCACCTCGACTACCCGACCATCCTTCAACTCATCCCGCTCGGGGTTCCGTTCGTCACCTCACTCGGGGTGGGTGCGCATCTGGAGGCGTGGGGCGTGCCTCCCGAGCGCATCACCGAGCTCGACTGGTGGGAGTCTGCGGAGGTCGGTGGCCTTACCTTCACCGCCGCACCATCACAGCACTTCTCGGGTCGCAGCGTGGCCGATAGGAACCGGACGGCGTGGTCGTCGATTGTGGTGCGCGGTCCGCATCACGCCGTCTTCTTCAGCGGCGACACGGGCCTGACCCAGGAGTACGTCGAGATCCGGCAGAGGCTGGGACCGTTCGACCTCATCATGCTCGAGGTCGGCGCGTGGGACCCGGCGTGGGGAGATATTCACCTCGGACCGGAGAATGCGTTGCAAGCGCACGACCTGTTGGGCGGTGGCGCCTTCTTGCCGGTCCATTGGGGCACGTTCAATCTCGCAATCCATTCCTGGGACGAACCTGCGGAGACGCTCGTGAAGCTCGCCCCAACGAATGCGCCGCTGATCATGCCTCGGCTCGGGCAGCCGATCGAGCCGCTCCAGGTGCAGTCGATCGACCCATGGTGGCGCGAGGTCGATCAAACCGAGACGGAACCGGCGCCGGCGGAGGCGGTGACGGAACCCTCCGACTGACGAATCAGCGCGAAGCGCGCGACAGCACGACTGGCCGGTGTCGAAGGATGCGGCATCCGAACAGAGCCAGAGCGCCGCGGCCGCGGCCTCGGCCTCGGCCTCGGTGGCCCTACCGATGCGCCCCATCCGAATGCGGGCTCATCGCCTCCAGATTCGGAGAACAGCGCGATGAGCTGCTCCACGATTCGGGCGAACTCTGGCGCGCAATGCGGGGTGAGCAGATCACGGCCTACTGTGCCAGTGACTCACGGCGGCGGAAGACGGAGATGTCCGTCGGAGCGTCCTTCACCCAATCGTAGTCAGGCGACTGACGCAGCAGTTCGATGAGCTGCCGGTCGCCAATCTTCCAGCCCCCCGCATCCGCGAACGAGCACTCCTTCTGCACATAGCAGTGGTTCACGTTGACGAAGATGAGCTTGGGACGCCGAGCCAGGACGTATTCCGGGTCCATCTTCACGTCGATTCCGCGCTGAAGCGACGGAAGGTGCGCGATGTGTGTGTCGTTGAGCCCGAGCATGTCGAGGGTGGGCCGCCCCGTCGCATAGGGCACGCGCCCCGCCCAGGGGACTGCAATGACATCCGTGGGCTGCGTGTGCTCGAGGATCCACGCCGGGAGGGGACCGTGGGGTTCGTCGGTGAATTGAGCCAGCTTGGTCTTGAGCAAGCCTTGTCGGGAGTCACCACCGGCCGGGACCGAGGCCTTGAGCAACTGCAGCCCGTCCTCCGCCCAGGCCAGGGAGATCAACGCGGCGACGCCGACCGCGCACGCGCGCGGCGAGAGCTTCGTCCAATGGCGGCTCGCGCCCGCCACCAACATCACCGTCGCCATCCAAAGCAGAGGGAGCACGGGGAGAACCAACCGCACCGACGGAAAGGCGGAGCGGTCATCGCCTCCCACCCAGACGATGTAGAGCACGTAGACAAGGCAGGCCCCGCCAAGATGAAGCGCCAGTTGCAGGCTCCGCCGGGCGGAGGGGTCTTCCTCCCGCGTCGGCGTTGCCACCCAGGCGAGCGCGCCCAACGAGACGGGCGCGGCGAGATACGGCGCCCACGCGAGCACGAGGTAGTAGACGCCCAGCGGAAGGTTCAGGAGCCGATTGCCGGAGTGCTTCGCGTAGTACGTGTTTGGGAAGAGCCACCCGTAGTGCTGCAGCCGCCACATGAAGTACGTGAGCCAGATTGCGAAGAAGGGCGCGACGAAGAACAGGAGCGTTCGACGTGAAATCCTTCCGTCCTCAGCGCTCCGTCGAAGAGAAAGCCCCGACGCGGCGATGAGTCCAAAGAGCATGACCCCTTCGGGCCGGGTGATGGCGGCGAGACCGAAGAGCGTGGAGGAGGCCATCAGCCACAGGGGGCGCGGGTTGCCAGCGAACTCGCGCAGGGCGAGGCCCGTGCTCGCGAACGCGAGGGCCGTGAAGAACACGGTCTCCATCCCTGTCTGCGTGTAGTAGGCGAGCGGCGTACACAACGCGACGAGCGTCGCGAGGACCGCACGCCAGGGCCTCTCTTGAATCGGATGAGCGCCACTCAGCGTGAGCACGATGATGGCGCCGGCAGCCGCGATGGAGAGCAGCTTCGAAGCCAGGAGTGGCGACCCACCGAGTGCGATGGGGATGGCATTGAGGACAACCCACAAGAACGATGTGTAGCCCTCGACTGGCGGCTGCTCACCGACGTTCCAGGCAATCCCATGCCCACCGGCGAGATGCTTCGCATAGCGGTAGGTGATGAAGGAGTCGTCCAGGCCGCCGCCCGTCAAGAGCAGGCAAGCGAGCAGGAAGATCGCCATCAACGCCACACCTAGGAGCACGGTACCGGCCCAGGCGAGGCGGTGCTCCGAGGAGGAGCCGGGCACACGTCGAGAGTCGAGCTCCACGCAGTTGAATCCCGTCTGGAAACAAGCTGAGGCGCGAAGCGCCACTTCCTACCAACCGTACCACGTCGGATCACAGCCATGAGCTTGGGAGCGGTGCGCTTCGGCTGAGCCCTCGATGACAGGCGAGCTCACCGACCCGGCGTGAAACAAAGCGATGGGCACACGGCCGCCCTCCCCTGCCCTACTCCTTCGCGAACACCGCCACCTGGCGCTCGGCGCCGGAGAACGGCAACCGGTACGCCCGCGAGGACACGACGCGCAGTTGCCGCTCCGCTGCGCGCGCCGCCGCCTTGATGAACGCGACCTTCTTCCCCACCGTGTCCACCAACGTGACGCCCAGCGACTGGCATCTCAGTCACCCGTGAAGGCGCGCGCGAGCGCCGTGCCTACTCGTAGCGTGGGTCGTCGGACACGCTGCGCATGGACTGCCGCACGACAATGCAGCCGGCGGCGCCGCAGCCCTGATGCCGGTTGCCGCCCCCCGGGGGCGGCCGTTCGGTTTCCGGCCGCTCCGGGCCCCATGTCGCGTCGCACATGCATCCCGTTTTGGATATGCTGAGAACTCCGGCCGACTCTCCAGGAATCATTGGATGACCACCACCCGTCGTGACCTGCTCAAGTTCGGTGCGCTCGCTGCTGCCTCCGCCGCCCTGCCGGGTTGGGCCAAGCCGTCCAAGCCCATCAAACGCGCGGCGAAACCGCTGAACATCCTGATCCTCGGCGGCACCGGTTTCACCGGACCGTTCCAGGTCAACTACGCACTGGCGCGCGGGCACAAGGTGACGCTGTTCAACCGCGGCAAGCGCCCGTCACCGGAATGGCCGAGCGCGGTCGAGCAGCTGTTCGGAGACCGCAATACCGGCGACCTCAAGTCGCTGCAAGGTCGCAAGTGGGATGTGTGCATCGACAACCCCACCAGCCTGCCGTTCTGGGTGCGCGATGCCGGCAAGGTGCTCAAGGGCAACGTCGGGCATTACCTCTTCATCTCGACGATTTCCGTCTATGCCGACGGCAGCAAGCAGGGCATCACCGAGGACGCGCCGCTGGCGGTGTATGAGGGCAAGGACGCGATGGCCGAAACGCAGGACTCACTGAGAGCGGACATCGAGCACCTGTACGGCCCGCTCAAGGCGTTGAGCGAGGCCGAAGCGCACAAGCAGTTCGGCAAGCGCGTCACCATCGTCCGGCCTGGCTACATCGTCGGCCCGCGCGACGAAACCGATCGCTTCACTTACTGGCCGCACCGCGTGGCGCAGGGCGGCGAGATGCTCGTGCCCGGCGATGGCTCCGACCCGATGCAGATCATCGACGGCCGCGACCTGGGCGAGTGGATGATCCGCCTTGCTGAAACGGGCACGCTTGGCACGTTCAACGCTGTTGGCCCGGCGAAACCGCTGAGCACCACGGCCATGCTGAAAGGCTGCGAGCGGGTCACCGGCAAGAAGCCGACGTACACGCATGTGTCGCCGGAATTCCTTGAGGAGAAGAAGGTCGAGCTGCCGATCTGGGTGTCGTCAAAGAGCGGGCCCTATGCGGGCTACGGGGCGGTCAGCAATACCCGGGCGATGGCGGCCGGGCTCACTTACCGCCCCTTCGACACCACGGTGACCGATCTGCTTGCGTGGTTCCGCAGCCAGCCGGCCGAGCGCCAGGCGACGCTGCGTGCCGGCATTACGCGGGAGCAGGAAGCGGCGCTGCTGAAGGAGTGGCACGCCAAGCTCTGAAGCACGGGGTGGTGGCGCATGCGCATAGAGGGATGGGGGCCCCCCAATGAGCAAGGCCCCCGTCACGGACGGTCGGACGCTCTGCTCACCGCGAGGGCCTGGCCCCGGGCAATGCGCCTACCTTCGAAGTGGATGATGTGTCGGCGGAGGCTCCTCTGCGACGGGTCATTCTGACTCCAAGGAGGGTTGAGCTCACCCCACACGGTCAGGTAGACGACAGATCCCCCTTTGATTCGGAGGAACCTTGTTCAAGTCGATGATCCTGGCGGTTGCGGTGTTGGGGCTGACGGCATGTGGCAGCGATGACTCGGAGCAGAGCGCCGAGTGCAAGAAGTACCTGGCCTGCATCAAGGCCACGACCCCCGAGTTTCAGGCCACCGCCGAAGTGACCTACGGCGCCGACGGTTCCTGCTGGAACTCCGACGAGACGGCCAGGGTCTGCACTGCCGCGTGCACCGACGGCCTGACGCAGCTCCGGGGCCACCACCCCGACGAGTCCGCCTGCAAGTAGGACGGAGCCCTGTAAGGGCACACTGGCCGCGCACACGTTGCGCGGCCAGGTGCAGGACTTCAGCCCAGCAGCGTGAACGTCTCGCGGGCAATCACCATCCGCTGCACCTCGCTGGTGCCCAAGTAGAACGCATAAGAGGGATGGGGGCCCTGTTGAGGGGGAGGGAGGGTGC